>DASRFG010000006.1 GCA_035651655.1 Terriglobales bacterium | reverse complement strand
ATTGGGATTTCTCGACAGTTGACCGTTGTCGTATGATCAACTTTGTTCCGCTTCCGCTATTTCTCTCTTGAGAACAGGAGGGTTCCCATGCGGAGTGTGCTTCTCTTAACCACAGTAATTGCATTGGGCATTAGCTTGTTGGCGCAAACGAGTGCTCCTATTTCCAAGGGAGAGAAAAGCAAGTCGGCAACATTCTGCACTGTTTCAGGGCGGGTAGTCACCGCGGCTGAAGGAAATCCCCTGAAGTTAGCGCATGTGGCACTCGCACCCGAGCATCAGGGTCGTCCGAGCGATATTTACGCTGCCATCTCTGACGGCGATGGCCGGTTCAGGGTAAAAGAGGTTCCTCCCGGCCGTTACCGGTTTGTCGCCACCCGGGCAGGCTACGTGGATCAGCAATACCAATCTAAAGGAGCTGGCAAAGGCGCGATCTTAGCACTGCAACCCAAGCAAGAAGTGACAGATGTTCTTTTCCGCATGGTTATGGCGGCGGTGATCACTGGTCGTGTAAGCGATGAGGACGGAGAACCGATGGCTAACATCCAGGTCGTCGCGTTGCGCGCCCCAGATGAAGAAGAGATCGAAGATGGAGAACCGTTCTCGTTAAGGAAGCAAGAATTAATTCCAGCCTCGTCCGTGCAGACCGACGATCGCGGCCAATACCGCATCTTCGGACTTAAACCCGGCGACTATTACATGAGGGCGACGGATACATTCGAACCTCAGTCAGGAATGCAATTGAGTGAGGATTTCTTCATTCGGCAATCACTCGGCTCGCAGTACGTTCCCGTGTACTACCCCGGAGTACTCCAAGTGAACCAGGCACAACTGGTTTCGCTCCGTGCAGGCGAGGAGATGCAGGCTGACTTCTCCATGCGACACGGAAGAACCGTGGAAATCTCGGGGCGTGTTATCGGCCCCGACGGGAAATCTGCTAGCAATATCGGGGTAAGCCTTCTAGGCGTCGAAACCTATGGTATGGACAACTCCGCTGACGTGGACGCCGAAGGCAAGTTCCGGCTGAAAGGGGTACCACCGGGCAGCTACATGCTAGTTGCATACGAGCATGTGGAAGACAGCAGGTATAGCGCTCGGCAGAAGATCGAAGTCGGCAACGAAGACATCGAGTCCATCAGCCTTGCGCTTGGACGGGGTGCTAACTTTCGCGGACGCGTACTGGTTGATGGGCCAGGCGACCTCCATTTGGAGGACATATGGATTAATCTAGACTCCGTGAGTTCGGATCAACAGTCGGGAGGCTTCGGCCGTGTGAAGAAGGATGGTAGCTTTGAATTAACCGATGTGGCTGAAGGTCAGTACGTACTTTCCATTGGAACCCGTGATCCGGGTTGGTACACCAAATCGGCACGACTCGGCGAACAGGACGTTCTCGCAGAGGGGCTGCAAGTCGAGAAAGGGCTTTCTGGCGGGACCTTTGAAATTGTTATCGGCTCCTCAAACGCGCAATTGGAAGGTTCGGTAACGGAAGACGAGAAGCCGGTGGTGGGGGCACACGTCCGCATCGATCCATACCCGGCGACGCCCTACAACACGATCCGTCGGAATAAAGCGACCACTGACCAGACCGGCCGCTTTTTGTTTTCTGATATCGCTCCAGGGAAGTATCGAGTGTCCGCCAAGTTTGTTGCATCTGGGGACGCTCAGGCTCTGATGTCAGATTCGCAGACCGTTACGGTTTCCGAGCATGGCCACAAGACTGTGCAACTGACGCTGGTTCCACCCCAGAGCCAATAATCTGGCGGCTTTTTTGGCGCGCCTCGGCTGCGCCTCCGCGCTTAAATTTGGGGTGCTCGCGGTCGGCGAGTGAAAATGTTGGTCGGCTCTAGCGGACGATTTCAGAATTTTCTGCTGTCTGGCTTGCGAGGTGCCCCGGACGTACACGTCTTTCGCGTTTGAAACGCATAAATCCTAATCCGCTGGCGACTGCTCCCCCTCGCGTGTCATGATCCTCTGAACACCTCTTACCATGGGGCTGGTCACCACCTCACCGGTCTCGTCCTGCCGGATGATTCCAGTGCATTTATCGACTAGAAAATAGCCTATGGTTACCGAACCATTGGGGTTATATCGTCGCGCATTCTCGAGCCGAAATGCGTATGCTCCCTGACGATACTCTTCCACGCCGGGTTCGCGCTTCCAACCGACGTCCATTTCCTCCGCCCGAAGTTCGTCGGCCACAGGCATGAGATAGAGGAGGATTTCCGCATCTCGGACAGAGATTTTTTTGCACTGGGGCTCCGGAACGGCTCTCGAAGCTGCAGGTGACCCTGAGTTGCGAGTCTTGACGAGTAGCTGAACAGTATTTGTGGTATCCATGAACCAGCGTGCGAACCGATCCATGTCAGCCTTGGTCACATCAACCCGAAGGCAGCTGAGGCGCCAATACACGAACAGTGCGGCAGCTACATAGAGCGTCGGGATTAGCAGCAGCAGAGCCACGATTCGTCGAGCCGATTTCCACCGTGGTCTGCTTATGTTACCGGACATTCTTTTCACCACACTGTCTAGACAGGAACCTTACTACCTCCCGCAGTGTTGACAAGAGAGCTGGGGAGGAGTTGAGTTCGTGCACAACCTTATCATTTACGGATATTCCTACCAATGAAAGCACCTGTTCTGCGGGAAGATACCATGCTCGTGCTTGCCAAGCAGATAAAAACACTATTCAATCATGGCGGCGATCTGTGCCGCCGCGAGCTATGCCGGAAATATTACGACCGCTTGTCTTTCGGTATGGGAAACTACCCCGATATTCCTCTTGTTGAACACTGAGGTTGTAACCGTCTACAAAATTGCCGACACCGTTGTAGACGGGAAAATCCGAAGCGCTGTTTATGTGTTTGAAAATTATTGGTCGGGACGGGCGGATTTGAACCGCCGAGCATGTTCGCCCTGCCGGGCTCACCCCCTCGCAAGCTTTTTCTGGCGCGCTTCGGCTTCGCCGACGCTGCGCTTCAATTTGGGGTGCTCGCGGTCGGCGAGTGGGAATGTCGGTCGGGACGGGCGGATTTGAACCGCCGAGCGCGCTCGCCCTGCGGGGCTCACCCCCCTCGCAAGCTTTTCCTGGCGCGCCTCGGCTGCGCCGCTGCGCTTCAAGTTGGGGTGCTCGCGGTCGGCGAGTGAGAATATTGGTCGGGACGGGCGGATTTGAACCGCCGAGCACGCTCGCCGTGCCGGCTCACCCCCTCGCAAGCTTTTTTCTGGCGCGCTTCGGCTTCGCCGACGCTGCGCTTCAATTTGGGGTGCTCGCGGTCGGCGAGTGAGAATGTTGGTCGGGACGGGCGGATTTGAACCGCCGACCCCTCGCACCCCAAGCGAGTGCGCTACCAGACTGCGCCACGTCCCGACGGCTGAGAAAGTCCATCCTGCAAGGATGAACCGGGTGAAGCGGGGTCAAGAGAAGAATTCTACACCAGGGCCTTCTACAGCATGGCCGGTCTGAAGCCGGCAGAAGGCGCTTACGCCTCAATGCCCAGTTTTTCACGGCCTTCGGGGCTGATGCGGCTGGGGTCCCAAGGCGGATCCCAGACAACATTGATTTTTACGGTGTTCACTCCCGGAGTGTTGAGCAAAGTGGTTTTGATGTCGCGGCTGATCTCATTGTGCGAAGGGCAGCCCTGCGCGGTCAGCGTCATTTCGACTTCGACATCGCCCTCGTTGACTTCAACCTTATATATAAGACCGAGGTCCACGATGTTGAGCGGAATCTCCGGGTCATAACAGAACCGCAGCCGCTCCAGGATGTCTGCTTGTGTGGGCATGTAAAAGGAAATTGTACTTGATTGTGTGGCGCGCGGGCATGCCTCGGCACACTATTAGGAACGGCGCCGCCGTTTCTTTTGCTTGTGGGATTGCTTCTGAACGTGCTTTTGCGGGCGCACGGGCCGCTGCTCGACCAAGGAAAACTGTATCTTTTTCTGCACCGGGTCGATGCGGTCCACCAAAACGCGCACACGCTGGCCCAGGCCGTAGATTTTACGGGTGCGCTGACCGATGATCTGCTTGGTGTTCTCGTGATAGATGTAGCGGTCGTCGTTAAGTGAGTCGATAGGTACCAGTCCTTCAATGAACAGGTCGGTAAGTTCCACGAACAGGCCGTACTTGGTCACACTGACGATGAGACCGTCAAATTCTTCGCCGACCCGGTCCTCCATGAACCTGACCTTTTTCCATTCCATCAGTTCCCATTCAGCTTCGTCAGCGCGGCGCTCGGCGTCACTGGACTCCTCGGCAATCTCGTGCAGAACTGGTTCGGGAATGGGCTCGATGTGTTTTTTCTCTGCAGGGTGGGCCTTCTTCGAACGCGTGTGGGCAGATGAGGTAGCAGCTTCCTGCCGCTTCGACCAGGGCGTTGCAGCTCCCTCGCTGCGCGCTGGAGTGCCTTTTCCAACCGGCACATCGCCCTCATGCGCCTCCGCCGCCTCGCGCAGCACCTCCTTTAATATGCGGTGAACAATCAGGTCGGGATAGCGCCGAATCGGAGAAGTGAAATGCGTATAGCTAGGGGCAGCGAGAGCGAAGTGACCTTCGTTGTTCTCCGAATAGCGTGCCTGTTTGAGAGAGCGCAGCATCAGGAAGGAAAGAATCCGCTCCTCAGGCTTGCCGGCAATCTTCTTCGTCAGCTTCTGATACATACGCGGCGTGATATGCACCTCTTTGGGAATTTCCAGGTCGCGTGGATGCCGCCCTGTGCCGTGAGTGGAACGACGATCACTGCGGAATTGCATTCGCTGCACGGGTAAAGGTCCAACTCCTAACGAATAGCCAAAACTGGCGGCAATGGTTTCGAACTCATAAACCCGCTTGGGGTCAGGTTTCTCGTGGATGCGGTACAGCGAGGGAACGTGCTTGCTCTCCAGGTACTGGGCAACAGACTCATTGGCCGCCAGCATGAATTCTTCTATCAAACGGTGAGCGATGTTTCGCTCTGATCGCGCGATGCTGCGCATCAGGCCGAACTCGTCGAATTCGATCATGGGTTCCGGCAGGTCGAAATCAATGGAGCCGCGCCGCTCGCGCTTGCGGTTCAGGATCATGGCGAGATCACGCATCAGCTCGAAGGTCCCCACAAGCGGGTCGTAGCGCTTGCGCAGCACGGGATCTCCTTCCAGAACGGAGTTCACAGCCGTGTAAGTCATGCGTTCGACGGAACGGATTACTCCCGGCCTGATCTCGTAGTGCACGATTTCGCCCTGGTGATCAATTTCCATCACGCAAGACATCACGAGCCGGTCCACTTGTGGCTTGAGGCTGCAAATATCAGTGGAGAGCTCGACCGGCAGCATGGGAATGGCACGATCAGGGAAGTAGACGGATGTGCCGCGCAGTCGCGCCTCGCGATCCAATTCCGTCTCGGGTGTGACATAGTTGGCGACGTCGGCGATGTGTACCTGGAGTTCGAAATTCCCGTTGGGCAAGGTGTACGCCAGGACCGCATCATCGAAATCGCGCGCCGTCTCCCCGTCAATGGTGACGATCGAAAGTGCACGGTAGTCGCGCCGCGAATGCAATTCACTGGCAGGAATAATCGGCTCGATGGCCTGAGCTTGGTCCAGCACGGCTTGAGGAAAGCGGTGTGGCAAGTGGTGCTTGCGGATGATGATCTCGACGTCAACGCCAAAATCATCTTCACGGCCAATCACTTCTACGACTCTGCCTCGAGGATTCTGAGTGGGCGTGGGCCAGGCAGTAATCTCCACGTCAACCACAACCCCCTCGAGATCATCCCAGGTCGTCGGCCTCTTCTGGGCCTCTTCACCCAGTACACGATGCGGTGTGCTGCGGGAATCTACGCGCGGTGGACGCGCTACCCCAGAGGGCTGAGATTCAGTGGTCGAAGATTTAGCCTCCGGAATCTCTTGTCCAGGTGGAATGATGATGTCCTGGGTGACCTTTTCATCCATCGGGTGAACATAGTTGTAACGCGGGCCGTAATGAAAGGTGCCGACGATAGTGGGATGAGCGCGTTCCAAAGAGCGGACGATGCGGCCTTCGGCTCGGCCATCGGCGCGAATGGCACCCACTTCAACCAGAACGCGATCGCCGTGCATCGCCGCGTCCATAGCGTTGGGAGCGATGTAGATATCGCCGCTGATCTTTTCGCGCAGCTCGGAGCTGTCCGGGATTACGAAACCGTAGCCATCGCGGTGCATGGTAAGACGGCCGGTAACCTGGTTCTTCCCACGAGACGCCTTGGGAATTGCGTAGCGATCGCCATCAGCCTGAACCAGTTCGCCGCGTGAAACGAGATTGCGGAGACGGTCAGAAAGTTCCCGCCGATCGTTGCCGCGCGCGCCCAACTCGCGAACTAATTGCTTGTAGCCCGCCGTCTGCCGTGGTTGGCGTTCGATGTTGCGAAGGATGTTGCTGTCAGAAATCATGCTCAGGAACAGTCAGTTAGATGTGGCCGCGCACTGAACGTGTGCGCCGAACAGAATATTGTCCCGCCAGATTTTGCGCAGCACCGCTCAAGTCTGGATGATGACGCCCAATTTCCCGCTTCGGACCAAGGCTCCTGCAAGGGGACTAGCCCCTTAGTAACTGCCCAGTTTCCACCTTTGTACCTTACTCTACGCTAAGCGCGAAACTAACATGGCGGTAAGGACTTTACCGGATGCCTTCTTCATCACCCAGGGTGGAAGATGAAACCGGCAGCGCGACCGGGTCGTCCAAGACGTTGTGCGCGCAACGTGTCGCGAAGTCGTTGACGTTTGGGCATTTTCCTCAGGCGCAACACGATTTCCACAGTGTGCGGGTTGAAGCTGCAAGGTAGAATGGAAAGCAGTCTCCCGGACATCAACGACTGGAAACGCCACGTTAATTCCGACGGAAAGGATTTCTTTGACCATGTGGAAGCCCACAACTCAGCCCACGACTGGCAGTAGCCCGAAGCCGTTCAGCTCGGAACCGGAGCGTCCGGTCACAACCTCCACGATGTCTCATTCGTCAGCTTCAGAAACCAGCAGTGCACCCGCTCCACGTCCGACCGTAGGCACCACGGCAGAACAGGCAACCATCGGTAAATCGCTCGTGATTAAGGGCGAGGTCACCGGATCGGAATCGCTCTACATTGATGGCCGGGTGGAAGGCTCCATTAACCTTGCCGGAAATCGCGTCACCATCGGCCGGAACGGCGTAGTGGCTGCGAACATCAACGCCCGAGAGATCGTGGTGTTGGGCAAAGTGCGCGGCAACCTCACCGCCAGCGATCGCGTTGACATTCGCAACGACGGATCACTGACCGGCGATGTGGTGGCTGCTCGCATCAGCATTGAAGATGGCGCTTTCTTCAAGGGCGGAATTGACATTCGCAAGCCCGGGCAGAAGGTGAATGGCGACGGCAAAGACGCCGATGGCCCGGTTGTCACTGCTGCACGAGCCGGCGCTGCCAACTAAGAGCCTGGCCCGCTGAACCGATATAAGACTCGCGGCTGAAATGTGGCTGCGACGAAATGATTAAGGGCGCTCCCAACGGAGCGCCCTATGTTTTTATCGGGGGCTTGTGCCGGAATTTTTCTCGCCTTAAGGCTCTATTCTCATGTCCTCTGCGTGTTTTTCGGCGACGTGCGGATACGAGGTGCGTTGACCGCGTCGTCTCAGGCTGGCCGGCAATTCGGAGCCTGTCGCCCACAGCCCCATCGCAACCGCCGCCGCCCAGGTCACCGAAACCATTGCCAAAGCTTCAACGTCAGACAGCCGGCTTCCTGTCACCTTCACAGCTTGAGCAACTCCGTAGCTCAGCACGCCGGCGAAAATGGCAGTGAATACAGCTTTCCCCAACTCTCGCCAGGGAAGATGAGACATGCTGACCAACCTCTCCCGATGCAGCCAGATGGCCAGCGCCAGAGTATTGGCCAAGATGCCCAGGTCTGAAGCCATAGCCAATCCGACTATGGAGAATCGGTGAAACAACACCGAATAAATCGGCAGTGACGCGAAAGTGATGGCGGTCCCGGCGAGCATTGGGGTGAGGGTGTTTCCTGCCGCATAGAAAGCGCGGGCATATAAGGCCTGTGCCGACCAGAAGGCGAGTGAAACCGCGAACCATGCAAAGTACAGAGCAGTTTCGCGCGAGTCAGAAAAAGTAAATCGCCCGCGCCGGTACACCAGGTCTACAAAGGGTAGGGCGGCGGCAATCATCCAAGCGCTAAAGAGAAACGAGACCGCGGAGATCCGGTACACGGAGGCGTTTACCGTGTCGCGGAATTCGTCCATACGACGCTCCCCGATCAGCCTGGCAAAAAATGGCAACGAGGCTTGCCCTGTGGCTTGGCCGAGCACCGCCATGGGCACTGCAAACAGACGTTTGGCATAGTTCAAGCGAGTGATGTCGCCGGCACTGCCGGAGGCGAAGAAGCGCAGGATCCAATCGTCAGCCGTTACCAGCGACACGCCCAGCATCAGCGGGATAGAAAGCTTTACCCATTCCATAAATGCAGGATTTGTAAGATCAAACATCGGCCGGTAGCCTGTGCCCACGCGACGCGCACCGATGGCGTTCACCAGGAAGGGACCGACGAAGCTTCCCGCCAATGCTCCGTAGGCGAGAGAAGAAATTCCTAATCTTCTCGACAAAAGGGCTCCGCCCAAAATAATGAACACGTTGTAGAGCAGTGGCCCGAGCGCCGGAAAGAGGAACAACCGGCGTGAAAGCAGCACCGCCGAAACCACTCCGCCAACATAGAAGAACACTTGTGCCGGCAACAAAATGCGGGTGAGGTGCACGCAGAGCCGCAACTGTTCGTAGGTAAAGTGCGGGAAAAGGTGGCGCTCAATATTGAAGGCAAATAGCTCTGTCAGGCCAATGCCGATTATCAGCACGGTCGTCATAACCGTGATGATGATGGAGAAGGTCTTCTGCGCTTCGTCCTCCCGCTTCTCCGCCAGGAATCGCGTGTAGATGGAAATAAACGTTATGGAGGCGGTCCCGCCAGCCACTAGGTAATTGAGCCAATCCGGCAGGGTAAATGCTGCGACATAAGCATCCGTCTGCGGCCCAGCGCCGAATGCATAGGCTATGTAGGCTTCGCGAAGGTAGCCGATGATGCGCGAGAGCATCACGGCTGACATCAGCAGTAGCGTGGCTGAAAAGGCGCTGTGCTCGTGGGAAGGCCTGAAATAGCGCAACAGGTTACGACCGGGAGGTCGCGCTGGCGCAATTCCAGGATCAGAGGGAGAACCCATCAATTCGCCGATTCTACACGGAGTGTGACCCGTTCTATGGGCCGCGAAATGCGAATCTTGGTTCCCGCATCTCAGAAGATAGTGTCAGCGGCGACCTTTGCGTTTTTCCGGTTTCTGACACTGCTGCCGGCTGCGACCACGATAGTCATTGGGCGCAGGCTATAATCTTCGCGTCCCTTATCCCAATACTCGAGGCTCCCTTGGGCTCAGCGCCTTCTGAAGGGTCGCGCCAGTCGGCGGTATTTCGCCGTTCTTTTAGCAAGACTTTTCCGGCAGCAATTCGTGGCGAAGGCGCGCTCCTGTGGGACGCAGAAGGCAAGCAGTATCTGGATTTCTCCGGCTCGGCCGCAGTGAACTTCATCGGACATGGCGTGCGCGAAATTTCCGATGCCATGGTGGAACAGGCACGGGCGTTGGAATTCGCGCACACCAGCCAGTTCACCACGCCCATCGCCGAGGAATATGCGCGCGAACTGCTGGAGTTCGCCGGCGAAAATTTCCGCGCAGGCGCAGTTTACTTCACGAGCGGCGGATCGGAAGCAATTGAGAGCGCACTCAAACTCGCCCGGCAGTATCAAGTAGAAATTGGTCAGAAAGAACGGTTTGAGGTGCTCAGCCGTCGGCAAAGCTACCATGGATCAACTCTAGGAGCACTGGCCGTCTCTGGGAACGCGCGTCGGCGCGAGATTTACTTACCCATGGTCCGCGAGTTCGAGCATGTTGGCACTCCTTATTGCTACCGTTGCCAATATGAATGCAAGAGCTGCGCGCGCGCCTATGCCGATGAGGTGGAACACGCGCTCGCGACCAACGCCCACGCAGCGGCCTTCATCGTCGAACCGGTGAGCGGGGCTACCTTGGGCGCTGCTGTCCCGCCGGACGGATATTTGCAGCGTGTTGCCGAAACCTGCTTCCGCCGTGGCGTTCTGCTGATCGCTGACGAGGTCATGACCGGCATGGGGCGTACTGGCCGAAACTTTGCCGTGCAGCATTGGGGCGTCGCGCCGGACATTCTAGTCACCGCCAAGGGGCTCTCCAGCGGCTATGCGCCCCTGGGCGCGGTGATTGCCAGCCGCAAAGTAGTGGACGCTATTGCAAATGGTTCGGGCAGCTTCACCCATGGTTTCACCTACAATGCGCACCCCGTCGCGTTGGCGGTAGGTCGCGCGGTTTTGAGACGGATTCAAAGCTCGCGGCTGGTTGATGCCGCGTCTTCATCCAGCCGAAAGAGCATCGGCTCGACTGTAAAAACTGCACTCCAGGAGCTTAGCTCCTGTCGCGCGGTTGGTGATGTTCGTGGCATTGGCCTGCTCTGGGGTGTGGAATTTGTTGCCGATCGCAGCAGTAAGCAGCCGTTTGCCGCGGAAGTGAACTTCGCCGGCCGCGTGGGTCAAGCCGCCGCCAATCGCGGCCTGCTGGTTTATCCCATGCAGGGCTGTGTAGATGGATACTCGGGCGACCACCTGCTCATCGCGCCACCGGCGGTGATCACAGAAGAGCAGATCGCCTGGGCAGGAGGGGAGTTGAAAGCCGCGATTGATGAAGTGACGGCCGAGGTCGTTTAGTTTAGTTCCGGTCTATTGCTGGACCAGGTGACTCGGGCTGGCGGTGGCTACCGTGGTGACTGCGCCGATCACCTGATCAGCGGCTTCCTTTCCAGAACGAATACAGTCGGGCACGCCGATGCCACGATAACCGTTACCGACCAGGTACAGCCCCGGCAATCCCTGGCGCAGTTTTTCGATGCGCTGCAGCCGCTCCAGATGCCCAACTGCGTATTGCGCCATGGCGGCCTTCCACTTGTAGACTCGTGCGAAAAGCGGCTCCGATTTTATCCCGATGATTTCCAGTAGCTCACGGCGAACAATGGCCAGGATTTCCTGCTCACTCTGCGCAAGGATGCCCTCGTCTCGCGAGCCACCCAGGAAAACACGTAAGAGAGCGCGGTCGTCAGGCGCCCGATGGTGGAATTTATTATGAACAAAAGTACAGGCCAGCATCCGTTTACCCTCGGTGCGTGGCACAAGCAAACCGAAGCCGGGTGGCAACTGGAGCGCATTCTTCGCATACCCTAACGTGACCGTAACCGAAGAACTGTATGCGATTTGTTTCAGCTCCGCAGCCAAACGAGCGTCGGTCGATTCGAGCAGCCGACCGGCAACTGGCGCTGGCGTCGCGACGATCACGCTGTGGAAGCGTTGCGGAGCCTGGCTGTCCGAGATTAGCTGCCATACACCCTCAACTTGGCGCAGCTCTCGAACCGGAGTATTCGTTTGCAACGTCTCTGCCGGCAGATTCGCAACAAGTGCATCCACGATCTGCTGCATCCCATTTTTTAGAGATGTAAATAAAGATGGAGCGCCTGCGCCACTTGTCGCGGCACCTGCAGCGCGTCCCTTTTTGCGCGATGCCAACATAGCGCGCCCGAGGCTACCAAATTTGTTTTCTGCCTCCGCAAACCGGGGCAGGACTGCGCGGAGGCTCAGATTGGCGGCTTCACCACCGTACACCCCCGCAAGCAGCGGATCAGCAAGCCGCTCGACCATCTCCTGGCCATAATGGCGCTCCACGAAAGTAGCCGCACTCTCATCAGCTACGGCTGGCCTGGGAGGATGAAACCACTCCTGCACAATGCGCCGCTTTGCAGAAAACGAAAATAGCGGTGACCAAAGAATCGGAAGAAGCCTGGTAGGCACCATGAACATCAGGCCCTCAGGAATCGAGACCAGCCGCTGATTTACAAGAATATAGGTTTTGCGCTGAGCGTCATTCGATCCGATTAGCTGGTCGCCCAGGCCGAGCTCACGGCACAGTTCTGCGGCCCAAGGCTTTTCGCTGAGAAACGAATCCGGGCCGGCCTCGACCAGGCAGCCGTCCACGTTTTCGGTTTGCACCGTTCCACCTAGCCGCGAGGAAGACTCGAACAGCAGGTATTCGATCGCGGCACCCTGTCGCCGTCTTTTTTCCAATAAAAACGCGGCGCTGAGGCCGGATATTCCGCCGCCGACGATGGCTATGCGTCGCATCAGAAGTTCTTATGGCTTCGTCTGCGCCAGCGGCGCACCTTCCGCGTGAAAAGTCGTTCGTGATCGCGCCAAATCCGCCAGGGCAGAGGTCAACCCCGGCGAATCGTTCAAGGACTCGGCGCGCCAGAGGCGCATTCCCTGCTCCGCCGCAAATTGGCGGAATGCAATATCAATGTCGTACAAGACTTCCACGTGATCGCAAAGAAACCCTACGGGCTGAATAAACACACCACGATGTTTTTGTTGGCTGAGCTGCCGAATGGTTTCTTCCACGGTGGGCCCCAACCAGGGCCCGCCTGAGGTCCCTTGACTTTGGAACGCGAAGCTCCAGCCGTCTCTGCCAAGGGCGGGCACGGACATTGCCACCAATGCGGCGGTTTCGCGCGCCTGGTGCTCGTACGGGTCACCTTCCTGGATAGTTCGTGCGGGAACACTGTGGGCGGTGAAGATCACCGGCAGTTTCGCGCCAAGTTCGCTGCAAGCGTGTTCCCATCCCGCTCGTAGTTTCTCCGCGAAGGCTTGCACCAAAAGGGGGTGATCGTGCCACGATTCGACAAAGTCAACTTCGAATGGGACCGGGCTGGCGCTTCCCTTTTCGCGCTGAGCCCCGAGCAAGGCCCTGCGATACAGACCAACGCTAGTGCGGGAGTTCTGCGGCGCGAGACAAATTATCACGGCTCGTTGCACCCCATCGGCAACCATGGTGTGTGCAACATCCGCGATGTAGGGCCGCCAATTCCGCATGGCCCAGTAAACGGGCGCCTTCAGTTTTCGGCGGAGGGCCTCCGCCTGGGCTTGAGTGTACTCATCTAGAGGCGAGCGGCCGATCAGGGCATATCGGCGCTTAACTTCGTCCACTACGTTTTGTGGGAGGATTCTGCCGCCGGTTACGTTGGTAAGAAATTCCGGGACGTCGTCCACTCTCTCGGGGCTGCCGTGCGCCAGCAGTAGGACGGCGGTTTTAGAATTGACGGCATTTCCCATCGCCAGGATGTCCCTCAGACAGCGGCTGCCTTTACTGTGTACTCGTGTACAAATGTCACCAGATTGCGAACATTTTCAACTGGGGTCTCCGGCAAAATCCCGTGACCTAGATTGAAGATGTGTCCGGGGCGTCCATCTGCGCGTCGGAGCACATCTTCGGCGCGGGCCCGCAATTCTTTCCAGGGAGCAAACAATGCCACTGGATCCAGATTTCCTTGTACGGAACCTTCAAAGCGGATGCTGCGCCACGCATCGTCGAGCGGAATGCGCCAGTCAACCCCGATTACCTCTGCGCCGGTTTGTTTCATCGAGGGCAGTAGAGTTGCAGTGTCCGTCCCAAAGTAAATTACCGGCACGCCATTCTGGTTGAGTGCTTGAATCAACTTTTTGCTGTGCGGGAACACGTATCGTTGATAGTCCTCAACCCCCAGGCATCCCACCCAGCTATCAAAAACTTGGATTGCATCGGCACCGGCACGAACTTGTTGACTGGCATATTCGCTGAGCACGGCCACTAATTTGCCCGCGAGCTCGTTCCAGGCTTGTGGCTCGCGGAACATGAGCTTCTTGGTTTCAAGATAGTTTCGTGACCCGCCACCCTCAATCATGTAGCTGGCCAGAGTGAAAGGGGCGCCGCAGAAACCGATCACCGGCAATCTCTCGCCGAAATGTCCGGCCACCAGACCTATGGCTTCAGACACATATCCCAACTCTGCCACGCGGTCAGTTCGCAAGCGCTGGATCTCCGCCATGCCACGCAGCGGATTTTCTATCACCGGCCCCTCACCAGCTGCAAAACGAAACGGCATACCCATTACTTCCAACGGCAGCAACAGATCAGCAAAGATGATGGCTGCATCTACGCCCAGCCATTCAGCCGCGGTAATGGTTACTTCGGCAGCGAGTTCGGGGTTTTTGCAGATTTCGAGAATCGAATGGCGCTCGCGAATGGCGCGATATTGCGGCATGTAGCGGCCCGCCTGCCGCATAAACCACACCGGAGTTGCGGCTACAGGCCGCGCGTGACAGGCTTTCACAAATGCGGAGTTCGGCGCCGACATTGCTATTCAATGTAGCATTTTTTGTGCATGGGCTGGATGTGACGTCCCGCCGGGTTGTGCAGTCGTCTAGAACATCCCGGTGGTGCAGGAATGCAACCGCCAAAATTCGCATAGCCACGGCTGAAGCGCTTCAGGGTCGTGGGAACTCTGGCAGACCCGCCTAGTGCGGAGAGGTAAAGTAACTTCCAGTGACGTAGCCGAGTGTTCCGCCAATCAGGATGTCCGATAAGAAATGCTTCTTCGCGGGGAAGCGTGCCATGCTTACTCCTGCCGCGAGCGCATACATGCTCCACTTAAGCCAACGCTTCTGCGGATATTGGTGGGCGATCACGGTCGCAATTGCAAAAGTACCGGCTGCGTGTCCGGAGGGAAAGGATTTCCCCTTCTCCCAAAACTCGCCCGCACTGTTTGCCTGGTCTGGCCGCTGGCGATTGGTTCCCGCTTTGACCAGCGTGTCCAAGAGCGAGGCGGCTCCCGCTGCTTCGAGCGCAATCAAACCGGTCGAGCGCAATGTGGTGCGATGGGAAAGACACCCGACCCCATACATCAACGCCGCAGTACCCAATTCCAGATCCAAACCGACTGTCGAGGCAGTATCCCAGCGGCGCGCTGTCGAGGTGCTCTGAATCTCCCGGCTGGCGGGTGAATCTGCGGCTTCGATTAACACGGCGCTCGCCGCTGCAATTGGCAGTTCCCACTTAAGGTTTTTGGGCCGAATCGCGTTGCGCGGCGCGTTCACGATACCGTTCCAGGCCCAAGCCGCGTCATGGTGCACCTGCTGTCCGGTTCCCCTCACACAACCCTCGGAGGAAACACCGGTCTGCGCGCCCAGGTTAGCACTGAAAAGAGTTGCAAAGGCCACGACCACAGCCAGGCGACTTGGTATGCGGCATCTCACGCTAATTCAGGATAGCAAGCATGGATGCATCATCTTCGGCTCGGGATTGCTGGTTCTTACTTTTAAACCGGCAGGCAAGAAATTAGCACTTTACTGGTTTGTGCGATAATCCGCGTTTTCACGGGAGCAGTTTATGAAAATCTCGCGAGTATTGACGGGAATCATCTCGATGTTATTAATCTCTGCAGGCTGGCTGAACTCACAGAATACAGCTCATGCGGATCGCCAAGTTTGCATCACGGTTGACGACCTGCCCGCAGGCGCCGCCGATTCCATGTCTGCGGCGACCATTACCGATCTGACCTCGAAAATCGTAGCTACTCTTCGCGACCAGAAGGTCCCAGCCGTGGGGTTCGTCAACGAAAAGAAGCTGTACCACTGGGGCGAGGTCGACCAAAGAATCAACGCGCTTGCGATGTGGGTGGACTCAGGTTTGGAACTCGGCAACCACACGTTCAGTCACGCATCTCTCAACAAAGTGGGTCTAAAGGCGTGGGAGGACGAGATAGTGCAGGGCGAGTCAGTCACCCGGCTGCTGCTCGCCAAGCACAATATGAAGCTTCGATACTTCCGTCATCCGTACCTCGACACTGGCCGCGATCTGCAAACCCGCCGGGATGCGGAAGCCTTCCTGGTCGCGCGCGGCTATCGCATCGCGCCGGTGACGGTCGACGCCTGGGACTGGATGTTTGCCGGGGTTTACGAAGATGCCAAGAAGCGCGGTGACACTGCCTTGCAGCAGCAACTCGCGAAAACCTACGTCACCTACACCGATGCGGTATTTGCGTACACTGAACAGTTTTCCAAAGAGCTGATCGGTTACGAGCCCAAGCAGATCCTGCTGTTGCACGGCAATCAACTGGAGGCTGACCATCTCGGCGAAATAATTGACGTGATGCGCAAGCGAGGCTATCGGTTTATTACGCTGGAAGATGCGCTGAGCGACCAGGCGTACAGCCTTCCCGACACCTACGTGGGAGAGGAAGGCACCGGCTGGCTTGACCATTGGGCGATCACGCGTGGCAAGCCTCCCCAGGGAGCTCCGGTATTTCCGCAATGGGTGATCGATCGCGCGAAGACGATCAGGGGGTACTAGGGGTCACACGACCCGGAGAATCATCGGGTGACGCCAGCGGCCAGAAAGCCTCCGTCAACTACCAGGTTGGTACCAGTAACAAAGCTGGCGGCGTCCGACGAAAGAAAAATCGCCGCCCCAACAAGTTCCTCCACCTTGCCGTAGCGCCCCATCGGCGTGCGCTGCAATATTTCCTCGCCGCGTGGTGTTCCATCCAGCAGCTTCTGATTGAGTGCCGTACGAAAGTATCCGGGGACAATAGCGTTTACGGCCACCCCATGGCGTGCCCACTCGATAGCTAACGACTTGGTGAGCGAGGCGACGCCAGCTTTGCTCGCACAATAGGCCGTTACTTCGTACAATGCTTGAAAAGATCCCACCGATGCGATGTTGACGATGCGCCCGGAGCGGCGCTCGACCATATGCCGTCCAAAGATCTGACAGGCGCGCAGAGTGCCGGTCAAATTGGTTTCCATCAGAGCGACCCAATCTTTTTCGGGGAAATCGAGGGTCGGTGCGCGCTGGTTATATCCGGCAGAGTTGACCAGAATGTCCACTTTTCCGAACGCATGAACAATCGATTCGAGTAAACGCTCGAGGGAAGCGCGATCGGTGACGTCCGAGGTGATGGACAACGACCGCCGGCCCAAAGCCTCAATTTCTGCAGCCGCGATCTTGACCTGCTCCTGGCGGCGGGCGGTGGGCACTACGTCGGCGCCCGCCTGGGCCAGTCCGAGGGCGATCGCTCTCCCTATGCCAGAGGTTCCGCCGATCACCACCGCCACTTTGCCGCTAAGATCGAAACCGCTGTAGGCCATAGTGTTTCGTAACCAGCTTTGTCGGCAGTTAGTCTCGAACGACCGTCTGGCCGAGCTTGTTTTTGGAGCGGAAAGTATATCAAGCAGGTCGAAGTCAGGGCCCTGAATGCGTTCCGCTTTGGCAGATGCGATCACGAAAGGCGATAGATGTCCACCTGAAGATTTCGAATCCCTTATTGCGTCGCTCCGCAGTGGGATTAGAGGTCGGAATCAGAAAAGGGAGTCTTCCGTCGAGGTGAACAGAAAGCAGGTACAGCCGGTTTCACTCCACACTCGATGATCGACGCTGCCCGCCTCGCTGTGGATGAAATCGCCAGGGTACAGTGTTCTCTCATCGACCTTCAGTATGCCGTGAAGAAGATGCAGTTCTTCGATGCCCGCATGCCGGTGTCCTGGATAATCCGTTCCCGGATCAAGCCGGACCAACATGCTCACGCTATCGTTTTCCGAGTCCCTCGCGAGTATCTTGACGTGGATACCTGGCGCCGCTTCCTCCCACTCTGGTTTAGCCGGTTCGTCCAACCGAAGTACGAACCGCTGCGAGCCTCCTTCGCTGGCGATTCGCTTCGCCAACCGACCCCATAGCGATTCCGCGGGGCGCAAGACATCGGTGGGCCAGCCAACAAATGACCGGACAATAGGCCGGAGTGTCTCGATTTCCTGGCGGCAATCCTCGCACGACGAGACTTGAGCTTCAACTGAAGCCATCTCGGACGGAGGAAGCGCCTGCAATACAAACAGGAACACGAGATCCAGATGCTCTTGACTGTGTGTGCCCGGTCTTGAGTTCATGCGGCCTTCGTTTTTCCTTTTAGCGCTTCTCGAAGTTTTCCTAGTCCAGAGCGGATTCGCGTCTTCACGGTTCCAAGAGGTTGATTCAACTTCCTTGCCGTTTGTTCATAAGTCAATTCAGAGAAAAATGCGGTTCCGATCGTTTTTCGTTCTTCTGGATTCAGGGTCTCAAGCGCATTCCGCAACAGGCGGCTCTCCTCCTCAAACAGACAAGCCTGCTGAGGATCAACCATGTCCGTTGTCGGCCCCAAACTGTGCGGATACGTGTTCACTCTTTTCTTTCTCTGGTCGAACCGCAGGCGATCAATCGCCCGGCTGCGCGCCTGATTCATGATCCAGCCGACCACCGATCCGTTCGCAGGATCATAGCTCGAGGCTCTTCGCCACACGTCATAGAAGACATCGAGCGTGACTTCTTCGGCAGTTTCTCGATTCATGATTATCCGCACGATCAACGTGAAAACGATTCGATGCGTTTGCTCGTAAAGGGAATACAGTGCGCGCTGGTCACCTCCGGCGACGGCTCGGACGAGCTGTAACCACTCATTCTCGGATACGCGAGTCTTTGACTTATCCGCATCGAGAATGTCCCCGAGCCTCTTCGTAATCGGCTCACTCACACCAGAATTGTGCCCGGGGCATTGCTGCCCGTCAATAGGCCGGAAAGCGATCCGGCACTTAATACTCGCAGCCTGCGCGTCGCCTTGCCCTGACACCAGGATAAACGCCAAAAGTCTGCCGCCGGATTTGAATGGAAACCAATTTGAATGGAAACCAACAAGTACGAATCTTGACCCGGGGGACGAATGATTATTGTGTGCTGGGTACAAATCCCAAAGCTGATCTTTGACGTTATTCAGGACAAATGATGATTGGGCCAGGTCCTTCCTGCCAGACATCCGTTCCCACATCGTCGGCCAGCCGCTGCCGACGCCCATCGAGGAACACCCAAGGGTGCAGAGGTCCCTCATGAGCCGGCGAATACTGCTCGTGGATGATGAGCTTGCAATTCTGCTGACACTAAAAGCGATTTTGGAGATGAACGGCTTCGAGGTCGTCACCGCTGCCTCCTCTGCTGAAGCCAAGGTCAGACTCGGAGCTGAGACGTATGACTTGGTTATCACTGATCTGAAAATGGAGCATGAAAACGCCGGCTTTGACGTGGTACGGTTCGCCAGAGAACAGAGTCACCGTCCCGCGGTTGCAATTCTGACCGCTTGCCCCGATCTTGGCAGGGATTGGAAGGAACAGGGCGCAGATAACCTATTGATAAAGCCTATGAATACGGCGGAACTATTGGAGTGTATTGAGGCTCTTGTGGCAGGACAACAGAGCACAACCTGGCGGGAGAAGAAAACCTCAATTGTCACCAAAGGCGTACGGCTTCCCTTGGGAGGGACGGCGAGCTAGCACTTCGGCTGGCGGACTAAAGCAGCAGTTGGGCCGAGCCCGCAGACAAGGGGTATTGAAACACAACACAACAGTAGAAGGTCGTTAGTTTTCGGAACAAGACCTGGGAAGATCATGAGAGACGATAATATTTATGGCATATCAGTCCGTGCTGAAAAGGGTTTCACACAGCATCCGGCCGATGATTTTAGGGAACCAGTAGTAGAAGGCCGCGAAGAGCGGGAAGACCGCCCCCGGCGCCTGAAAGTCGCAAGCCAACGCAGATCATGTAAGGAAGGTCACAGGCGACGCCGGTAAACGGGCCATAGCCGTACAACTTAGAAGAACTGGCGGAGAGGGGGGGATTCGAACCCCCGATAGAGCTTTTGACCCTATAACGGTTTAGCAAACCGCCGCCTTCAGCCACTCGGCCACCTCTCCGGCGACGTGCCAGCAACAGTTTACCATCATCCTCTCAGTTCAACTGCTGAGCTGTTGCCTTACGGCGATTTTGGCTCGCTTCAAAGGCGTCCTGGAGAGCCGCATCGCTCACCGGTACGGCGAGATCGTGGCCCCACTCCCCCTTCCCTCTCCGGCATTGTTGTTATACGTATATCATGTATTATAATGCCGATGCTTGCGGACGAAACCCGCGCGCCCTGGCTATTGCTCGTATTCAAGCTTCCCGTGCGACAAGCGAGCGGCAGGGTGGACATCTGGAGAAAGCTTAGGCGCTATGGGGCACTTCCCATGCTGACGGCCGGCTACGTACTCCCGAATACCCCAGCTAACCGAGAGCGGTTCGAATGGCTTACTGCTGCCATTCGCAAATACAAGGGACAGGCGTCGGTAGTGCAGGCACAGTCGATTGGCGATCTCCCCGACAAGAAGCTCGCGCAACTCTTCACAGAGGCGCGTTCCCGTGACTACGAACTGGTATTGAGGAAACTCCGCAAGCCGCGACAGTCGGTGAGCAAGCTGTCACGTCTTCGTAAACGTTTTCAGGACATCGTAGAAATTGATTTCTTCAACAGCCCGCTGCGCGCCCGAGTGGAGGCGGCATTTGGCCGTCGCGACGATGTTTACAAAGTTGCGGAACCGAAGAAACAACAGGTTTCTTCCAGGAAGAAATACTCGAACCGAACCTGGATGACTCGGCCACGCCCCGGCATCGACCGAGTTTCATCTGCCTGGCTCATTCGGCGCTTCATTGATCCCAATGCAAAGTTTGTGTTCGGCGCCACTCCCGAACAGCACCCCGAGGCCATCCCGTTTGACATGTTTGGGACCGAAGGATTCGGCCATCGCGGCGACGACTGCAGCTTCGAGACACTGCGGAGGCAATTCGCAATACGCGGTCGCCGAATTGCGGTCATAGCAGAAATGATTCATGACGCTGACATAGGAGATGAGAAATTTGGGCGGGTGGAGGCTGTGGGGCTGGATCGCACCCTCATCGGATGGGCGCAGCAAGGGATTTCTGACGAGACATTGCTTCAAAGGGGCATGGACCTGATCGAAGGTCTCTATCAATCAATGTCTGAGACGGGGAGGATGCGATGAAATGGATAACCCGAGCCAACGTAAAGGTAGATCGTGTGGCATGCCCGTGGCTCATCCGGCGATTCATTGATCCCCAGGCTGAGTTTTTATTCGTTAGCGAGGAACGTCTGCTGGAGGCAGCGCAACGCGAGCAGGCGACGGCTTTCGACGCTCCCAGAATCAAAGAGGTCCCGCTGAACCATCGGGGGAAATGTTGCACCTTCGAAGCCATTCTTTCTGACTACAAGCTGCGTGATCCGGGACTGGCACGGCTTGCGCTCATTGTTCGGGCCGCAGATGTGCGCGGCCAGGAGCACGTGGCGAAAGAAGGTACAGGCTTAAAGGCAATCGCCCACGGTTTCGCGGCGCTGGGCATCCCAGATCATGAACGACTGGCTAAGATGTTTCCCATGTACGACGCGCTCTTTGAGTATGAACAACGCGTGAAAAGGAGCGTGCCCGATTTGTGGGTGCGCTACTGGTAACCAGCACAAGCACCAGGAAGGAACTTCTTATGAAGACTGCAGACGAAACAACACGGCACGTAAACTCTTTTCTCATCCCGACAATAACCCTCGTCGTCCTTTTAACGTTGGGCAGCGCACAGTTCTTGGGGCAGGCAACAAATGAGAAATCCGACTGGAAACCGGTGGAAGATGCTATGGGCCGCTCCGGCAAGCTCCAGCCGGGTGATGTCTTTAAATTCGGAATGCCTCGTAAAGACCTGCAAGTCACAGTGAACGGAGTTCAGGTGAAGCCGGGGCTGGCGCTTGGTTCGTGGGCCGCATTCAAAAAAATGGGTGAAGAAGCGATGGTGATGGGCGACCTGGTGCTGACAACCGATGAAGTTGAACCAGTAATGCTGAAGCTGCAGCAGGAGGGCATCGAACAAACCGCATTGCACAACCACCTGCTCGGTGAATCGCCACGCGTCATGTACATGCACATTGCTGGCCGCGGCGATGCAGTGAAGCTGGCCAGGGCGCTGCATGATGCGCTTGCGCTGACCAAGACTCCCGCTGAAGGAAATCCCCCATCAAGCCCGCCAAAGCTGGACATTGACACTGCCGGGATTGATGAAGCTCTGGGGCGAAAGGGCAAGAACGACAATGGCATCTACAAAATTGAGGTTCCACGGTCCGAAAAGATAACAGACAGCGACATGGAAGTGCCGCCATCAATGGGGGTGGCGACGGCAATCAACTTTCAGCCGACCGGCGGCGGCAAGGCTGCAATCACTGGAGATTTCGTGTTAATCGCCAGCGAAGTCAATCCGGTGATCAGGGCGTTGCGTGAAAACGGCATTGCAGTCAATGCGGTACACAATCACATGCTGAACGAGAATCCGCGGTTGTTCTTCATACACTATTGGGCGAATGCGGATGCCGTGAAACTGGCACACGGGATACGAGCCGCGCTCGACAAGACTAATTCGGCAAAGGCAACGGGACAATGATCTTCAGGACCGGTCGGTTGCGCTCAGGAATTTACTAAGAGGAACGGAGGGAGAGAAAATTAAAAGGGCTGCGACATTGGTTATGCTCTAGCCGCCAGCTATTTGCGAGAAAGCTGACAGCGTGGAAACATGCACCGTCACAGCCCCTGATGCGACCACTGCTTTCGCAGTTCCAAACCCCAACGCTCCTCGCAGAGTTGTTGGTTTTTTCGGGTTTGGTCGCCCAGTGAGTTTCCCCACCAAGCTGATCACCCAGCCTACTTCGGACTGACTGACTTGCGTCAATCAACCCTTTCAGCCATCGACGGGATGGAAGTTAAGCGTTTCGCCACGAATTGTCAATGCCGGATATTGGTGCAACTAAGAAGAGAGCGCCACGTCTGGAGCTTTGCCTCTAAGCCATTGCCAAATATTCGTTTATCAAGAGTGACCATCCTGTTTTCCTTCATTTTCCACAAGAGATTCCACAGCGACACCGGGGCGATGCAGGACTATTTCTACTGTGCATCATGAAAGATCACGCCCAAAGTGTAGCGCTCACCGCTCAGAATCGGGCTCACGCCGTGGCGGAAGTTGGTACGGTAGTGACCACGAGATCCCTTTGCCGGACGGTATCGCGTGCTTATGACAACCGCATCGCCCTGCAGCAGACGAACTGCGTGGCCGACGGACTGCGCGCGCGGCCGTTGTTCCACCAGCAACAGTTCGCCTCCCGTGAATTCGACTTCCGGCTGGCTCAATCCGAAAATCACCTGGAAGGGAAATACGATCTCGCCGTAGACGTCCTGATGCAAACAATTAAAATCTCCTGCGCGATAGCGAAGTAGCAGCGGAGTCGGGCGGGTCTGACCATGAGCGTGACACTGCTTAAGGAAGCTAGGCAAAGTGTTGGGGAATTTAGCGGGTAGCGCAAGCGCGGCCATCCACTCGTTTGCTGTACCGACCAGCTTCGGATAAAGGAGCTCGCGAAGCTCCGCCACCAAAGTGGGGAGCGGATACGCAAAATACTGGTATTCGCCGCGGCCAAAGCGATAGCGTGCCATGTCAATTCGGCTGCGAAAAAGCTCGGGATGCAAATAGAGGGAGCGCAGTTCCTCGCATTCCGTCTGTCTCAGGACTTTTCCCAGTCGGGCGTAGCCAAAATTCCACAGGTCGTCCCGCACCGCTGGCCAATCCAGTCCCGCGATGCGGTCCGCGGCGGTTCCGCTTATGGACGACGCTTTGCTTAAGGTTAGTCTGTGCAATTTTGAATCACAGAAAGATGCAGTAGTCGCCTGTCTCTGAAGCCCAGACGCTTGTATAGCTCGACCGCCCGCAGATTTCCTGGACGCACATGCAGAAACGGAATTTCGCCGCGGTGGTGAATTCGCTCCATCAAAATAGCCATGAGTGCGGTGGCATATCCATGTCCGAGGTAATCGGGATGGGTGCATACGGCACTCACCTCGGTGTACCCGGGAATTCGCAGCCGCTCGCCTGCCATCGCGACCAGCTTTCCGGAATCGCGGATCCCGATATAGTCGCCCAATTCGTGGGTACGAAGGCCGAACGGCCCGGGCTTGGTTAACCTGGCAAGAGCCAGCATCTCAGGCGCATCTGCCGCTGTCAGCTCAATGAAGTCGAGCTTTTTTGTTTGGCGGACCCCGTTTTCACACGCCATTTGCAATAGTGGCGTACTTTCTATGACTCGCCACTCTCTGGGGGGCTCCTGGGGACTTTCAAGAAAGAGGGCGGAGGGTGTTTTGGCTGAGGGCAAAGATGCTAAGGACTCGTAACCTTCTGCCGTCAGCGATGACACAGCGGCAAGAGAGGTGATGTCGGTGGGAAATCTCCGCGCATAGTCGCCAGCTTCAGCAAATTTTGCCTGCCTGGTGGTGAGTGCTCTCCATATGACGTTGTCGAGTGGATGCGTCATCTCAGCCGGCCATTCTTTACTCACCTACGGTAAAGTTCGCATGAAGATCTATCTATCCGAAACTTGCGCTTGAACAAGGGCCCTGGACGTTACCGGTTCACGCTCGGCGCAACGTGAGCAACGTAATTTCGGGTGGCACACCAAGTCGAACCGGTATGCCGATGGTCCCCAAGCCGCGGTTCACGTATAAGGAGGCGTGGCCGCCCGGATCGCGGGGCGAAGCGTCGGCAGTTTTCCCAGCGCCGGCTCCAAAGGAACGCTGATAGAGTCCGGCCGGGTAAGCGGTAATGAACCGCGCGGGCGTGAAGCGGTGGTCCAGGATTTCAACTTTGACTTGGCCGCCGTGAGTATGTCCAGCAAGTGTCAATTCAATACCCAGTTCGCGGGCGCGATCGAAAGCATTGGGATTGTGGGACAGCAGAATGTTGGGCATATCTCGCCGGATTAATGCCTCAACTCCGCGCAACATCTCCAGGCGCTCGCCCGACCACGAATGTTGCCGTTGATAGTCCACTCCGATCAAGTTGAACTTCATGCCACGCCAGGTGAGCTCTGTATTCTGCTGGCGCAACATCTGCATGCCGTGTTGCCGAAACAGTTCTTCAGCGGCATCTTCTGCGTCGGCGTAGATCTCGTGATTGCCGTTGCACCCCCACACTCCCAGAGGTGCGCGCAAACGGCCCAGTTCTTTTACGCATTGCTCCAGGGGATCGCCGGGACCTGTCAGCAGATCGCCGGTAACCGCAACCAGTTCCGCGTCAAGTTGGTTAGCCAGGTCCACAGCTCGAGCGACCTCACTGCGGGGCATATAGTCGCTGATGTGAATGTCGCTGAGCTGGGCGATTCGGAGACCATCGAGCGCAGGCGGAAGCCCCGTGATTGGGACCTCCACTCGACGCACCGTGTAACGGAAACGCTCAGCCGCGAATCCGTAAACGGCGGCTGCAAAGGGCAGCGCCCCCGCCGCGAACGTAGCCGTGCGGAGGAAATACCGCCGTGAGCCGTCCACCAAGTCAGGCACATTTGCGCTGCGAGGTCCCAACCGGCGCAAGGCTGCTGCTACGATCCGCCAAAGCTTCCCCGCCCCGCGCACAACCTGCACCGCCAGGTAGGAAACGATGGACCCGCCCAACCACAGCGCCAGCAGGATTGAGGACCAGGCATAGTATTCCTGGTGGGGAGAGGGCCAGCCCGCTATCCCCGCGACCCTCTGGGCAAGTAGCAGCAGGAAGAGCGAGACCGCACCGATCCATGACCAGCGGAGAACGAACCGCAGCTTAGGGTGCTGCACCCGGGCGATGCGCCGCCGGCTCCGTACAATCCAGAACCGCTGTGAGAAGTAAAGTAACGTCAGAAAGACGATAAGAAAAAGAAACCGAACCATCCAAACAGTCATAGAGACCCGATCACCCATCGGAAGTGAAGCACTGCCCTCACCCCACCGAAAGCTGGTACCAGAGATGATTTTGCTATTGGATTAGATTCAGCGAAGTGAAGGCCGGACACTTTGAAAAAGCGCACTACCTGGCAGTCACGTGGCCGGTCCCGAAGGAGTGCCGTACGTCTGCCCCGCGCACCCAGAAGATCACGTCTTCGGCAATATTGGTGGCGTGGTCAGCCACCCGCTCGAGATTTCTGGAGATGAGAAGTGCATCGAGCGCTTGCCGCGTGACCGTAGGATTTTCATTCATGGTGCGGACCAAGGTAATGAAAGCCTCGTCGCGCATGCGGTCCACAACATTGTCCATTTCCAGGACGGCCTGAGCCAGTTCGGCCTTGCCTTCGATGAACGATTCCAGCGAGCGCTGGACCATAGCCGACGCGGCGGAAGCCATACGAGGAATGTCCACGGGCAAGTCGGCCGCTGGCATGTCAACCATGTCCATAACTCTCTCCGCTATGTTCACGGCTTGGTCGCCGACGCGCTCAAGGTCAGCATTAATCTTGACCACCGCCAGGATGAAGCGGAGGTCAATCGCCATGGGCTGTTGCATGGCGAGCAGGTCGAGGGCAATCTCGTCAATTTCGCGCTCGGCGATGTTGATCAGGTCTTCACCTTCCAGCACACGACGGCAGAGGACGAGATCGCGCTCGCGATAAGCCTGGCAGGCGCGTTCCACTGCCTGTTCAGCCAAGCCTCCCATTTTGAGCAGCTTTTCCCGTAACTCTTCCAACCCTTGCTGAAATTTGGTCCGCATTAGCCGAACCTGCCTGTGATGTAGTCTTCCGTGCGTTTCTCGGAAGGTTTGGTGAAGATTTTTTCCGTCTTATCAAATTCGATGAGTCGCCCTAACAGGAAAAATCCCGTAAACTCCGCCACTCGGGCGGCTTGCTGCATGTTGTGGGTGACAATCACTATGGTGTACTTCTCTTTCAATTGAAATATAAGGTCCTCTACCTTGCCGGTGGAAATAGGATCCAACGCCGAGGCGGGTTCGTCCATCAACAATACATTAGGTTCGACAGCAAGCGCACGCGCAATGCAGAGCCGCTGTTGCTGCCCGCCGGAGAGGCTGGCCCCGGACTGCTTCTTGAGCTGATCTTTCACTTCATCCCAGAGTGCCGCCATGCGCAAAGAGCGCTCCACGATCTCGTCAAGCCGCCGGGCATTGCGGAATCCATTCAGCTTAAGGCCGGCCGCCACATTGTCATAAATTGACATGGTGGGAAATGGGTTTGGTTTTTGGAAAACCATACCCACATGCCGGCGTATTTGGACGGCTGGGGTTCCATTGCCGTACACATTGATATCGCCAATACGAACCTGACCTGATACTCGAGTATCAGGCAAGGTTTCGTGCATGCGGTTTAAACAACGAATGAACGTGGATTTACCACACCCGGAAGGCCCAATGATTGCAGTGGCGTGGTTAGGAGCAATAGACATGGTGATGTCATGCAGGGCTTGATTTTGTCCGAACCAGGCATTCAGGTCCCGCACTTCGACGCCTACACCCATGTCAGTTGGTCCCCTTCAACAGCCCGCGACTGGCAACAATTCTTACAATGGCCACAACGCTAACAATAAGCACGATTAACACCAGAGCACCCGCCCATGCCTGGCGGTGCCACTCATCATAGGGAGAAATGGCATACGCGAAAATCTGTAACGGCAGCGCGGCGGTGGGCTGGTCCAGTTTCCAGTTCCAGTATTGATTACCGAAGGCCGTAAACAAGAGAGGTGCTGTCTCACCCGCGACTCGGGCAAATGCCAGCATAATTCCCGTAATAATTCCGGCAGCAGCTGTTCGTAGAGTAATGGACACCGTCGTTCGCCACCGTGAAATCCCCAATCCTAAAGCCGCCTCCCGCACAGACAGTGGAACCAGCAGCAACATTTCCTCTGTAGCGCGGCTTATGGTGGGAATCATCATAATGCTCAGTGCCACGCCACCCGCTAACGCAGAGAAGTGTTTCTGGCGGAACACCACAAGTCCGTAAGCGACAATGCCGATTACAATTGAGGGTACGCCATTTAGCACATCGGCTGTGAAGCGGATAGCATTTCCGAAGCGATTACGTCCGTATTCGGCGAGAAATACTCCGGCACCGATACCGACCGGCACTCCGATAAGGCTGGCGATCGCCAGAATCACACCTGAGCCAGCGATGGCATTGCCCATGCCCCCACCCACTTCGCCCACGGGCTTGGGAGTCTGAGTCAGGAAAGCCCAGTTGATGGAACTAAGACCACGCTGCATCAGGTACAGAAAGATCGCAGCTAGGGGCAAAAGCACCAGCAGAATTGCCAGAACTGCACATGCCGTGGCAAGGTGGTCTTTTACCGTGCGGGCCCAGCTGATGCGATCTTGGGACATCACATCTGACCTACTGGGCATGCACCCTCGCAGGGACACCGCGGGTCACCGTCCACACCAGGAGCCGCGCGAAACCGTTCACCACAATGGTGACCAGGAACAAGGCTAATCCGATCTCAACCAGCGCACTCAGGTACAGGTTGCCGGTGGCCTCGCTAAACTCGTTAGCGATTACGCTCGCCATGGTGTAACCGGGTGCGAGCAGCGACTTGGCGATTTCCGGGCGGTTGCCGATCACCATAGTAACGGCCATGGTCTCGCCAAGCGCCCGCCCAAGGCCCAGGATGATCGCGCCTAGAATGCCCGCACGCGCATTGCGCAACACCCCCATGCGGATCATCTCCCAGCGGGTGGCCCCCAGCGCCAACACAGCCTCGCGTTGCTGCCGGGGAACTGCGGTGAGAACATCTCGCGTCAGGGAAGAAATAATGGGTACCACCATGATCGCCAACACCACCCCGGCTGCCAACATACCAATTCCGTAAGGCGGGCCTTCAAACAGCCGAGTCCAACCAAAATACTTCGCCAGCCAAGGTTCCACGTACAGCCGGAGGAGCGGCACCAGGACAAATATCGCCCACAGTCCATAGATCACGCTAGGAATGGCGGCCAGTAACTCGGTTGTGAACGAGAGTATCCCGCGCAGCCGGGCGGGACACATTTCCGCAATGAAGACGGCGGCCCCGACTCCCAGCGGCACCGCCAACGCTAGAGCCACCAAGGATGAAACCAGAGTGCCGTAAATAAAAGGCAACGCACCGAAATTGCCGGCAACCGGGTCCCATATCTGGGTCTTGAAGAATCCCCAACCGAACTGGTGTAGGGAAAGGCGGGAATTCAAAACCAACTCCAAAACTATGAGCACCAGGATGATCATGACGGTCATCCCACAAGCCATCATGGCCACACCGAAAGCGGGATCACTCAGCCTGCCGAAGAAACCGGTGCCTGCACGCAGAAGCGGGACGGCCCCACCACTCTCCCCTGCGGGAGGTAAAGAGGTTGGACCGGCGGACGAAGCTGGAGTAGCAGTGCCCTTAGTGATTCGAGGCACCGGAAGGGCGCTATTGCTCACCCTCAAAAAATATCAGAATAGTGTTACAGCCATGTTAAAAGGGGAGCCAGCAGGACACCCCTGATTTCTCCTGAATTATTTCAAAAACGAACAAGCGTCAGTGGGTTAGCTGACGCTTGTTCTGCTCTGCGTTAATGACCTAGAAACTGTAAACCAAATCGAACTGCATGCGCTTGAGGTAAGGCTCAACCTGCCCGGGCTTGATTCCGGAAGCCAGAGCAGCGTGCTGCAGGTTGCTGTTCAGAGTACGCCCAACCCACAGGGTGTAGCCCGCTACGATATTCTTGCGGACCTTCCACTGCACATAGGCGCGATGCTGAACAATATTGGTGGGAGCGCGCTGATCGCTCTCATTGAAAGCGGCCAGCACCGAGTCCTGCTCCTGCCGTAGGAACGCATAGCCAAATTGCAGGTCGTTCTTGTTCTTGGTTTGACCCAGGCTGAGCTCCCCGTAATAGGCATGCGCCTGACGTCCGACGCCTACGTTGTTCGGGTGCCGGGCGTTGAGGTTGTTCTCATACTCCAGGAGAAAGTTGAGAGGCAGCCTCTCCATACCGGTCTTCACTTGGGTGTTCAACAGGGCATCGGCGTAAAGAAAGCGTGACCTGAAGTGCGGTACTCCCTTAGCATCCACAACCGTCGCGTTCGTGAAGCCGTTGGGCGCGAACACGCAAGGTGGGAAGCTAGGCAACCCTGATCCGCCGGCGCAGCCCGGGCCAGGCCCTGTGATAGGGAGCGGACCAATCACCGGAGTACCAACCGGCGGCGGAGTACCTGTGCTCGGCGATCCGGTAGTTGTGGCGCCCACTGTGAACGCCGATGCTTGCAGGAGGGCATCAGGCAGATGCCAGTTCAAGAGAGTGGCAGATGGAGTTATGGTGATGCGGTCCTTCATGAAGGACAACTTGGTGGAAACCTGACCACCCGCCGCATAGGAATCGGGGCCTTTCGACACTTCGTTAAAGAATAGTTCCATACCCTGAAGGGTCACATTCTTGATGAACGGCGATTTCAAATCGAACGAGAGCTTCTGGCTGAAACCTTCGGGATTCAGGTCGGGGTCGAAAGTGACGGAGGTTCGGTTCCAGCTGTAAGCGAATTTTCCGCCCGTCAGCGACAGCCACTTGTGGGCTGTAGGGTTGTAAATTATGTAGGCGCGATCCCAACCAACAAGCTTCCGATTGAACGCGTTGGTAAGAGTTTCGTTCGTGGTGGTGGGATCAGCGTTGGAGCCTGAGGCCACGAAGAGACCGCCGACAAAGTCCTCACTCAACTGTCCTTCCACTCCAAAGCGTGCCCGGAAGCGCGCGCGATTGCGGTCAAAGCAGCCTTTGCAGCCGCTGTAGTCCTGGACGAGGTTTTCACCGCGTACGCGCACGTCGCCAGTAAAGCGGAAGCGGCTGAGAAAGTCTTGAATGCCTGAAAGCTTTTTCTGCTCATCCAGTGCCGTTTGCACGGTGCTGGTCATGTTTGTTTTTACGTCCGCAACGTCAGTCTGTAGCTTGGTGACCGGGTCCTTCTGCTCGTTAGCCGCGGTTTCAGCCGCCGCCGCCTTCTCCTGTGCAGTAGTGGCTGCCGACTGTGCCTGCTGGAGCTGGCTCAGGCTTTGCTGCGTGGCTTGATCACGACTCTGCAGCTGCTGTTTCAATTCCAACAACAGCTGCTGTTGCTGCTGGATCTGTGCTTGCTGCGCTGCCAGAGCATCTCGCAGTGCCTGAATATCGCTGTTGCCCGCGGTCGTTGTGCTGGCGCCCCGTCTTACAGTGGTCGTCTTTTTTGTAGTGCTGGTTGTCTTTCTTGTGGTGCCGGTTCCCTGCGTGCCCTGCGCCAACAGAGCCGGCACAAGCGACAGGAATAGAAGGAATTGCCACAGAGTCTTGCTAGTCACTCGAGTTCTCCTTATGGGCTTCGCTGCTTTAATGGAACGCAAGTTGTTGTGGTGTACACATTCCGGTTAGTGAACTGCCTTTTTGTCAGTGGATCTGGTTGATCTTGGCCTTTACTTTTTCTGCGACGTTAGGCGGCAAAGGCGCATAGTTTAGTTGGGTTGCCATCGGCTCACCCTGGTCCAACATCCAAACCAGAAAATCATGCAGGACCTTGCCCTTGGCAGGATCCTTGGACTTGGCCGGAATCAGCAGCCAAGTGAAGCTGGCGATGGGATAGGCATCCTTGCCCGGCGCATTAGTGATGGACACGCGGAAGTCGTCCGGCATGGTTTTTGCCGACGCGGCTGCTGCGGTAGTGCTCTCGAGGCTGGCTTTGACGAAATTTCCCGCAGCATTCTTTACCGGCCCGTACGAAATCTTGTTTTGCAGGGCGTAGATCAGCTCCACATACCCTAGGGCGCCATCCATTTGCCGCACCATACCGGCAACGCCTTCATTTCCTTTAGCACCGACGCCAACGGGCCACTGCACCGAGGTGCCTTTCCCTACTTTGGATTTCCATTCGGGACTAACCTTTGAGAGAAAGTCGGTAAAGATGTAGCTTGTACCGCTGCCGTCCGAGCGATGGACAACGACAATTGGCTTGTCTGGAAGTTTTAGCCCCGGATTAGCTGCGGCGATCTGCTTATCGTTCCAATTGGTGATGTTGCGCAGGAAAATGCCCGCCAGCACTTGGGGCGTGAACTTAATTTCTTCGCTTACGCCAGCAATGTTGTAGGCGGGCACAACGGAGCCCAGCACGGTAGGAATATGGGAAAGTTGGAATGGCGCATCCCTCAGCTGCTCGTCCGACATCGGGCCATCACTGGCGCCGAAATCTACAGTGCCGGCGGTCACCTGGCGAATACCGCCGCCGCTTCCGATGGATTGGTAATTAATCTGCACCTCAGGGTGCAGCTTGTGATATTCACTGAACCATTTGGAATAAATGGGATAAGGGAAAGTTGCGCCTGCGCCGTTCAGGTTGATATTTTGCGCAGTGGCCGTCAAGGCCAACGTCCCACACAGCGCCGCTAGAAGAATTAAGACAAACACGAATACGTTCCACCGTGTCACTGGTTGTTCCTCCTATTGGCTCAGTTGTATGGGCGAAACATTACAGGAGTGTTAAAGCTGGTTGAATATTCCGTGAAAGCGATAAGGGCACGGCCCCAACCGTACCCAATCCCTCTCATTGCGTACACATCTTGTATCTGGAAAACAAACAGGGCGGGTTAAGGTGTGATGAATTCTCGGTAAATAAGTTCTTACATACACGGAAGGTTTTAGCGCACTTGGGCGAGAACGCTCTGATAAGGATCCATTATCAACTTGTGCGCGCCAATGGGAGCCGTTAGCCGGAAATGGGTCTCATGACCTTCGGCAAAGACTCGGCCCAGCAGCAGTTGCGATCGCGTTCCGGTAACCGCATAGATCGGGACCGAAGTGACCAGATCGTCGGGCGCATCTTCCTGCAGAATTGTTCCTGTCACCTCGGCAGTTGCGCCACGGGGAACAAATTTCATGTCCCTGATGCGCAAGCGCGGGATCGCCGTCCCATTCACCCAGCCCTGAAAAAACCAGTCCAGTGATTTGCGGTTTTCATACCTGAGCACGGCCGGCAGCTGTTCCTCGAATGCTTCCTGGACATCGCTCAAGGTCATTTCCTTACCGGCGTAGCGCTCTTGCAATCTTCGCAGCACTTGCCAAAACAGCTCGTCACCTCCTGCAGCGTTACTTCGCGCCGGCAGTCGCGCAACACTTGGCCCGGCAGCATCGCGCAACATGTGACGCAGCATATGGAAAAGCCACGTCCCCCGGCCGTAGGCAACCTCGTCATAGGCGGTAGGAAATCGCGACGACGAAAGCCTTATTCCCAGAGTTACGGGTCCGGCATCTTTCAGGGGCATCCCCTCTTTATTATTGGCGAGCAGCTGCTGACGATAATGGTCCATCACCGCTGCGAATTGTTGTGGGCTGTCATTCTCGACCATCATGAGGGCGCAATAATTCGCCAGCGCTTCTGAGATCCACTGGTCCCGGTAGCTGCGCCACATCACCAGATCACCCCACCACTGATGAGCGGTTTCGTGCCACTGCATTAAGCGGCCGTACAACACATCCGCCGTCGGTGAGAGGCGCAGGTTTGCCCTGTCTTCGGGCTGAAGGAAGGTATAGCTGGAGAGGTACACCAGCCCCGGCCAACCTTGGCTGCTCGGGCCAGGGATTTGGGTGAGCGCCAGAGAACTATAAGGAAACGGACCGAGGCGCGACGACCAGTAGTCAATGGCGCGGGCCGATTTTTCAGCCACCGATTGCGCATTGCGGGCCGGTGATGGGACCTGAGGTGGGACCAGATCGGGCGGGTGCTCAAAAGGTGGAGCAGGGATTGCACCCTCGGGAGACAGGCTAGGTGTTACTGTCGTATGCGGCCGCGGAAATGCGTGCTCGACGCCGGCGGCATAAGTCTGGACTTCCACCTTGCCGGCCCGCGCCACCGCACGGACATAACGTCCCATATTGAATCCCGCTAGAGGAATGGGCCTTTCCGTCTGCCAGTGGGAAACCTGTTCGCTCCCTGCAGTATTGCTGGAGGAAGGCTTCGGAGTTCCAGGGCGGCTCATCAGCTTACCGGTAGCCAGGAGCGTCCAGCCGACAGGATAACGAAATTCCATCTCGAACTGCGCATTCGCCATGCCGCGATTCGGATACCACGTGCCGCGTGCTCCAACGTACAGCAATCCTCCTCCGGCATCGGAGAGCACCGAGCCCGAATACTTAAATCGCAATCTCAGTCGCTGCCCGCTTTGCAACAGTTGGGGAAAAATCACCGCCACCACGTCGTTGCTTCGGCGGGCTCGCTGAGTGCCTTCTACAGAAGGATTATGGATAAACTCCACCGGCTTGCCGTCCGACTCAACCGCCTGGACCTCCAAAAAGCGCGAAAGCTCGAACAAGAGCGTGCGATCCCCACCGCGTCGTACCTGCAGGTCCAATGTGGTCTCTGCGGTGAGATTCTCTGGCGGCGTCACATTGGCGTGGATCTCATAGCGCGAGATCTCAACTTTATCTTCCCTGTGAAATTTCCTGCCGGAGGCCTCGGTTCTATTGGGAAGCAACCGTGAGGAGCGAGTGGCGAAAGAAGTCCACATATCGTAGTAGCTGGCGCCTTCCCTGCGGTTCAGCTGCCCAACAGAGATTTGCTCCGCCAACGTGGAATCAAAGTACACGTCGAAAAGACCTCGGCGCTGATTCTGCAGCCGCGCATGCAGGAAGCGGTCCTCGTCTCCTGCCGTGACTGCGACCTGGCTGCCTACCCCATCCGGACTCGGCAAGCTTCGGCTAAACGTAAGCAGAAGCCGAAGCGCGTCAGTTCCGGCCAAATTTCTTGCAGCGGCATCTAGCCGGCCGACATAATCCTGGGCGTCAGAGGCGGCACGAAGGGCGGGTTGCAACTGCTCGAAGGTGTCATCATTAAAGCGCAAGTAGGCACTAGTGAATTTCTCCTCCAGGATGGCAGACCCAGTAAACAGCGCCATGGAGGAACGTTCCGCCTGGTCAGGCGGCACCAGCAAGATTTCGCCCTCGCCCTCGAAGAAGGCACCGGTCACTCGGCCCAACACATTACGCGTGAAAGCAATCCTGCCGTCATCAAGGCTGATATGCAGGTCTTCCCGGTCGAGGGAGGCATCCCGCACCAGGTACACACGGGACGGATCCAGTCCAACATTGCCGAGTTGGACGTACAGAGCCTCCGCAGTGAGGGCATCGTGAGCGACTGGCGCAGCTTGACCTTCGCGTGTTGGGCCGGCGAGGGCAGGCATGAAAAACATCAGAGACATCGCGAGCGCGCAAACGGAAGTTGTGACGGGACAAGAGATTACGCTGGTTACTTTGGTGACGGTGGAGGCCCGCGGACGCACTGCTAGAATCCGCCCCGTGCGGGCCTTTTCGAGCTTTTCATTAATGTTGATGCTTGCTTGTGCGCTCTCCGCGCCCGCAGACACTATTCACCTCAAAAACGGCCGACTCATCTACGCCGACCGTGTACGCCAAGCCACAAAAAACGTCGAGTATGACATCGGTGATAACTCCTATGCTATCCCCAAGTCAGTAGTAGATCACGTTGAAAGCGGCGGCGCGGCGAGGGCTCACTCCAGCAGCGGACAAGGCGCGAGTGATTCGGCAACTCAGCTTCCGGCCTTCGTCCCCAATAACAATCTGGACCAAACCCAGCTTCCGGTTACCGTGGTTAAAGACGGCCGGATTGACGATTCGGCACTGGAATCTCTTGAACGTTGGGGCAGCTCTGGCCTCTTGGCGGCGGGTTATTTTGAGGCGGGCAAGCACGAATTAGAGCGGGGACACAGCGACCAGGCGCGAGGCTACTTCACTCGTGCCCTCAGCTATGCCCCGGGTGACGCCGTTATCCTTACCCACTACGCAGCCCTCCTGGTGAATGTGCGGGAGTTCGCAGAGGCGGCCTCAGTCGCGCAGCGCGCAGTTCGAGTTGATCCGAACTCTGCCGACGCCTATGCCGTACTTGGCTTTGCCCAGTTTGGCGCAGACCACAGCGACCAAGCGGTACGTTCATGGAAGCGTTCTCTGCAGTTGCGGCCGGATGCACTGATCCGACAATACCTGGATAAGGCAGAACGTGAACTTAAGGCGGAGTCGGACTTTTCAGAGCGCGAAACCGGACACTTCACTTTGCGCTATGAGGGCAAGCAGACTTCGGAAAACTTTCGACGCGAATTGATGGAGACGCTGGAAAGCAACTACCAGGATCTTTCGCGACAGCTGAGCGTGGTTCCGCGCAACAGTATCGCCGTAGTGCTTTATACCGAAGAGGCATTTTTCGATGTAACTCAAGCTCCCAGCTGGTCGGCTGCAGTGAACGATGGAAAGCTACGCATCCCCATCCGCGGAATGACCTCGATCACACCAGAGCTGGCGGGAGTGCTTCACCACGAATTGGCCCACTCATTTATTAACGATGTAAGCCGGGGGCGCGCGCCGCAATGGCTGCATGAAGGCATAGCGCAACTGGTTGAGCCGCGTGATCCCGGTGCCTTCGGGCAACGATTGGGACAGGTTTTCCGTGCACACCACGGTATCCCGTTCAACATCCTGGAACGAAGCTTTACCGGGTTTTCTGGCCTTGAGGCACGAATGGCCTATGACGAGTCATTGGCTGCCGCCGCCTACATCCGCGACACCTTTGGCATGGATGATCTGCGCCGTATTCTGGAGAGAATCGGTGAAGGGAACTCCCCCGAGGCCGCCCTGCGCACCACGATTCATGCTGATTATGCAAGCCTTGAGACCGAGATCGGCAATTACTTGAAAGATAAGTACGGGGAATAAGGCCCGGTCCAGGTCAACCTCTTCGCCGATCCCGACACTCACCCTCCGGGCAGCCAATTCCGTCCCAAGCCTGCATCAAACGTCCATCCGTGCGCCTTACCCCTGGTCTAAAACTGTTGGCCGAAAGGCCTTCCTGTGCTATTTTGACGCGGGTTCGTATGAAACTGCCTTTCATGAGAGCGGTGGCCACCGCCCCGGATTACCGCAAACCGGCGCCGAGTGCACTTCCAATCATGCCGGGAATTGATGTCGGCGCTGCTTATTGCATCGCTCGCATGGGAGGAGACTTCTACGAGTTCATTGCCGCAGGGTCGAATCGGCTGATATTTGCCCTGTTCGACATCTCCGGAAAACGCGCCCAAGCTCTAGACATAGCCGCCACCGTGCAGGATGGCATGCGCGATGCGGTTCCCAAGCTATTCAGCGAGCAAGATATCAACGAGAGTGAAGCCATCACCGAGCTTACCCACTCGGTGAATCGAGCGATTCTTTCTCAGGCGAGCAGCAGCCACTATTCACCGGCATTCTTGGGCTGCTTCAATCTGGGTCTCGGGACGCTTGCCTATGTGGGTGCCGGTCATCCGCCCGCATTGATAAAAGATGGCTCTGGGGTGACAACCCTCGAGTCCACTGGACTGCCGCTGGGATTGTTTTCACACGCCACGTACGAGCCGCAAATCTCGGTCCTGCAACCGGGAGCGGTCCTATTACTCGCCTCGCGTGGTCTGTGGGAAAGCCAGTGCAAAGGCGAGGAGTTTGGTGGCGAGCGTCTGAAAGAGAGTTTGGCCGACGAGCAGTTTACCGACGCGCAATACCTATGCGAGGCCATCTTGCGAACGGTGCAGCGTTACACCTGTGCCCCGCTGCTTCATAACGATGCAACCGTGATTGCGTTGCTGCGCACCAACCCTGGATCCAATTAACGCCGCCTGCGGCGAGTGCGGTGACCGTGACGTGCCGGCTTCTGCACGCTATTTTCCGGCGCCAGCTCATCCGCAGTTGTGAACTGCGGTTCAATATCGGTCGGTATGTCCCGTAGCCGATCCAGGGTTTTTTGCACCTCTGGCCGGATCACAGCAAATTTCTCCAGCATCTGTTTGGCGCCGTCATAATTGCCTTCGGCTTCAAGGGTCAACAGATCGTGATCGAGGTCGCGCACGGCCTCCTTGATTTTGGCAAAATCCACGGTGTAGCTGCCGTCCGGGCGCGCGACGAAACCACCCTTGTCGAGCAAATAGTTGAGCTGAATAGCGGTGCCTTTGCCGTGAGCTTCGCTTAAGCCGAACCGCAGGCTACGAAAGGTCGAGGCCAGATAGGTTGTGTAAAGTTGGCGCTGTGCTGCTTCATCGCTCTGCAGCAGAGATCCCAGGTTCATTTCTTTGCTGTGGTCCATCATGTACTGCAAGGCAAATAACCCGGTCACGTCAGCCTTGGCCTCTTCAATCGCGCTGTAGAGTTCTTTGAGTTCTTCGCGCGGAGAGGTTTCGCGGTCCTGGACCTTGATCTGGTGTGGCCCCAAGCCGTGCATGAGCTCGTGGGCCAGGATGTGGGTGAAGAACCATTCAAAGCTCACATCCCCCTGCGCCGATCTGGCTAGAACACGGCCAGCAATGGGTATGAGGACACTATGAAATTTCGCCTCCTGGATATTCTTCAGCATCACTCGCTTGCTGCCCTTTTGTTGCACCACGCGTTCGTCATTGGGCAAGTTGTAGGCGGCAGTTTGCACTCCATGGCTGCCGTCTCCAGAACTGAGGATTTCGTCTACCACCCGAATGGGGGCGGCGGCCCCTAATTTGGCGACCCGATATTTCGGATCTTCTGGAAGATTGTTTTCGATTTCCTGCAAGTGTTGGGCAAACGCCGCCAGCTTTGCGGTTTCTTTGTCGTCACGCAGGTTTACATATGCTTCGAATGCCGCCTTGTAGCCGAAGAGTTCGTCGGTGTAGGTTTCATATGGGCCGATGGTAATGTCGAGCGGCGCATCGAGGTCCATCCAGGCGATATCGCTCTCGTAGTAGTCGTTAGAGAGGAAAGCCTCGGCCCGGCTGGTTAGAAATTTCTTCAGCGAATCGTTGTCCGTGAGCCCGGCTGCCTCGCGAAGCAGTCCAGCAGCGCGCTCCAGATCCGACTTGTATTCCTGAGTGTAAGGCACGAACGTGAGCTTCTTTTTCGAATTGTCTTCCCAGCGGATTACCGTGAAGAAACCTTTGGCCTGCAGCTGCTGGTCTGCGGGCAATTCCTTGACCCCGGCCTCGAATTGCTCCTTGGTCATATCCTCGGGATAGAAATTGGCGCCCAATGGTTTGCGAGGCGGAACTCCAGGAATGAAGGCCTTGAAACCGTCCAGATCGTCCCATGGACCTTTGTTGATCCAGAAATAGTGCAAGCGGGCGCGTCCCAAAGGGGATTTGTCTTTCTGCAGCTTGGCATAGAGGGCAAGGTCGCCGCTCCAGAGCTGTTGCATGTAAATGTTATTGACGATGCGCGCCGCCTGGATCAGTTTAGCCAGAGCCTGCCGATCGCCGGATGACAAGGACTTGGTGTCCACTCGAATCGTAGTGGGCGCAAATCGCGAGATCATGCGGTTCAGTTCCGCGAGTCCCGGAACCTTAGCTGCAGCGGGCTTGGGTACTTCAGCCAGACAGGCAGCACAGAAAAGACCTGTGACCGCAGTAAGCAAAAGCATCTTCAGCGCCAATATTCCACCTCTTGCTGCGACACAGCAGCAAAACCAATCCCCAGAACTATTCATGATAGCAGGGCTCGAATGCACTATTCGGGGCCAGGGTTGTAGAATATTGACAAGTTCCATAGCCGAGTCCAAAGCCATGAAATCAGTTGTTCTGCTCTCAGTCATTTTCGCCCTAGCCCCAATGTCCGTTCTTACGGCGGCAACTCCTGCCGACACAAAGTCGGACACCGTAGTAGAGGAGATCATTGCTCGGGTGGACAATCACATCATCACCCATTCTGATTACACGCGCAGCCAAGAGCAGGTTCGCAGCGAGGCCCAACAACAGGGTATGCCCAGCCAGGAGCTAGGCGAGCGTGAAAAGGACGTACTTCGGGACCTTATTGATCAGCAGCTACTGGTTGAAAAGGGAGCCGAGGACGGCATAACCGGGGATACGGACCTGGTCAAGAAGCTGGATGAGATTCGTAAACAGATGGGGTTGGGATCCATGGAGGAGCTAGAAAAATCGGCGCAAGCCCAGGGAATCTCATACGAAGATTTTAAGCAGAACATGCGGAACAACATCGTGACCCAACAGGTGATTCAGCGCGAGGTAGGGTCACAGATAAGAGTTTCCAAGGAAGAGGCGCAGAAGTTTTACAACGAGCATAGAAGTGAGCTGGAGCGTCCCGAGCAGGTGCGCCTGAGCGAGATTTTAGTTTCGACCGCGGCAAAGTCCGCACCTAAAGCTGACAGCTCCAAGCCTGGGCCATCGAGTGAGGCCACGCCAGCCAGTAGTGTCCCCGAGGTCCCGGAAGAGGAACGGGTGGCACAGGCGGAGGCCAAAGCCAGCCAATTGCTCGCAGAGATCCGCAAAGGAGCAAAGTTCGACGAAGTAGCGAGAAAGAACTCCGATGGCCCTAGCGCTGCCCAGGGCGGCGATCTGGGACTGTTTAAGCGCGGAACCCTGGCTAAGGAATTGGAAGACACGACATTTGCTATGAAAGCCGGCGAGGTTTCCAACGTAATTCGCACTAAACAGGGTTTTGTCATCCTGCAGGTTACGGAGCACCAGATGCCAGGCGTACCGCCGTTCAAAGAGGTGGAGGCCAGGGTACAGGATGCGTTGTATTACCAGAAATTACAGCCTGCGTTGCGTGCCTACCTCACGAAGCTGCGTGAGCAAGCTTTCATTGACATCAAACCGGGTTACGTTGACAGCGGCGCCAGCCCCAACGAAACCAAGCCTATTTACACCACAGCCTCAGCAGCGGAAGGCAGCAAAAAGCTTAAAAAGAAGAAGAAGTTCCTGCTGTTTTAGTGTAGGCTGACCCAAACCAGAGACCTGTTCAAGTTCTTCTCCCGTGCGGTGGGCAGTACTGTCCCCGTGTAGAGCGGGTTTCGTTTGTGCGCCATGAAAGACTTCTATATCTCCGATTGCGCCAGCTGCGAGAACAAGGTGATCACCTCCAGCTTTGTGGTCGCGGTTAAACAGGTGAAGCCGAAGAAAACCGGTGAGCCGTATCTGGCGCTGACTCTGGCAGATCGAGGCGGCCAAATCGAAGCCAAGATGTGGGACAACGTCACCGATGCGCTCAATGCTTTCGAGCAGGATGACTACGTCAAGGTCAAAGGACTGATCAACCGCTACAAGAACCACTTTCAGCTTACGATCCATAAAGTGCGGAAGTTGCAGCAGTCGGAAATCGAATTTGACGACTACCTGCCCAAATGCAGCAAAGATATCAACCAGCTATGGCAGACACTCGCCGATTTCGTAGCCACGTTCAGTAATCCACATCTGAAATCTCTGGTTCAGGCTTTCATGAGTGACGCGGAGATCGCTGCGGCGTATCGCAATGCCCCCGCCGCCAAGACCCTGCATCACGCATACATTGGCGGGCTGCTAGACCACGTGGTGTCCTTGTTTAAGTCATGTGATCTGGTGAGCCGTAATTATCCGCTGGTAGATCGCGATCTTCTCCTGACGGGCGCATTCCTGCATGACGTGGGAAAAATCTACGAGCTCAGCTACAACCGGTCGTTTGCCTACACGACGCGCGGCCAGTTACTGGGCCACATGATCATCGAACTGGAGATGCTGCAGGCCAAAATCGCCCAGCTGCAGGACTTCCCCCAGGAGCTCAAAACATTGCTCGAGCACTTGATCATCAGCCATCACGGCGAATACGAATTCGGCTCTCCCAAGCTACCAATGTTTCCCGAGGCGCTCATGCTTCACTATCTTGACGACCTCGACTCGAAGATGGAGAGCATGCGTGCGCACCTGGAACGTGAGTCCAACCTTGAGGGAGCCTGGACCGGATACAACGCTTCGCTAGGACGCCCATTGCTGAAGCGGGAGAAGTTTCTTGAGCCAACGGCAGAACCGGCGCAGGCCCAGGCAGCGGCCTCCGCGGCGGGCAGCGCTGGAGTGTTAACGGGAATGGAATCCGGCAACGGGCAACACAGCGGGACCAGTGCTCTCTCTGTGGTGTCCGCAGACTGCGAGCCCGCAACAAAAACGTCCTAGAGTGGGCACAAGAGAACCCTTCACTTCTCAAACCGGCACGAAGCAGAGTTACGAGTTAAATTACTGTCATTAAAGTATTTGCGCCAGCGATTCCCTTCTGTTAAAAACACTTCATTCGGAGGTCATCTATGCATTCGCGATTAATGGGATCTGCAGCCGCAGTCTGCTTGCTCCTCAGTCTTCTGTCTTGCAGCAAGCCCCAACCGGCGACTGAGTCGCAAGGGCCCGCAGGGTCCCAAGGACCCGCTGCCTCGAACAGCCCCATGGGAGAAGCGGCGCCAGGTACGAAGAAGTCGCCTGAACACCAAGCCGTCGTGGTACCGGCAGGAACGCCGATAACGGTACGGCTGAATCAGGCCGTGGGATCAAAGATCAGCAACCCTGGCGATACTTTTACTGCCACCGTAGTAACGCCGGTGGTGGTCAACGGAGTCACCGTGATTCCAGCGGGAGCGGCCGCGCAAGGCACAGTGGCCGAGGCAGCCTCCAGAGGCCGTTTTAAAGGCGCCGCGCTGCTGAGGATCGCCCTAAATTCCGTCACCGTAGACGGGGTGCCGCATAACGTCCAAACCGCAGCCGTCTCACGCGCCATGAAGGGTAAAGGTAAGCGGACGGCCGAAATGATTGGCGGTGGCGCCGGTGTGGGTGCGTTAATCGGCGCGCTGGCTGGTGGAGGTAAGGGTGCGGCCATTGGCGCAGTTGCCGGAGCCGGTGCAGGCACCGCCGGATCTGCTTTTACCGGCAACAAAGATGTTCTCTTGCCCGCAGAATCGGTGGTGACATTTAAATTGCTACAGCCACTTCAGGTCAACCAGTAGTCGTCCGAATGTCACCGCTTTGTTTGCGGCGGAACTTTGCGCCGCGCATTTGTCATGCTCGATTTCAACCACTTCCAGGTCCTCACGTTTGATTGTTACGGCACGCTCATTGACTGGGAGAGCGGTATCCTCGCAGCTTTGCGTCCGATTCTGCATGCGCACGGAAAGCAACTCGACGACTCGGCCATCCTGCAGCTTTATTCTGAATTGGAGCCGCAGTTACAGCAGAGCGAATTTCAACCGTATGGCCAGGTGCTCAAGAATGTAGTCAGGGGATTGGGGAAACGGCTCGGTTTTAGCCCTTCAGACGCCGAAGCAGCGTCGCTAGCCGAATCGCTGAAGGATTGGCGTCCTTTCCCAGATACAGTCGCCGCTCTTCGGGAGTTGAAGACGCGCTACAAGCTGGCGATCATATCCAATACCGAGGACGCAATGTTCGCTGAGACCAACAAACAACTGGGGATTGCCTTCGATCAAATCGTTACCGCACAGCAAGCGCAGGCTTATAAACCATCCCACAAAATATTCCGCCTCGCGCTAAAGAAAATCGCGGTGCCGGCCGATCGCATTCTGCACGTCGCCCAAAGCCTCTATCACGACGTGGTGCCCGCGCGCGAGCTAGGTCTTGCCACGGTGTGGGTGAATCGAGCCGCCAGCAAGGACGGCTCAGGTGCAACGCGCCGAGCTGCTGACGCACAGCCTGACCTGGAAGTTCGGGACTTGGAAACGTTGGCAAGATTGATGATGCGGGAAGGGGGCAGCGCGGTCGCAAGCTCTCATTCCGACCGCTCGGAATGACCGTCCAACCGGCAGCCCTTCTGGGTAGAGCTACTGATTTACGGGTATTTTAATGATTTTCTTCTGGATCGCGTAAGTGACGAGCTGGGCCTTATTGTGAATGTCGAGCTTGCGCATGAGATTGAATTTGTGTGCTTCGACCGTCTTGACGCTCAGACCCAGGAGTACTGCGATCTCCTTGACCGAATTGCCTTCAGCCAGCAGCTTCAATATCTCGCGCTCCCGAGGGGTGAGAGTGGACATGCGGGGGCGCATTTTGGCATCGCGCACGCGTGCCCGGAAATCTTCCACCAGCTTACTCAGCACTTGCGAGCTTAAATACTTTCCACCCTTGTAAACGTCGCGAACAGCACTGACCAACTGCGGAGCGGGCGTGTCCTTCAGGACGTATCCCGCAGCGCCCACTTCCAGGCACTGCACAAGATAGTCTTCGTCCTCGTACATGGTAAGAAATAGCAATTTCGTCTCGGGACGATTTTTGCGAATCTGACGGGCCGCCTCGAACGAGGACAATCCGGGCATGCCGATATCCATCAAGACCACGTCAGGGCGGAGTTCGCGCGCCTTCTCTAGCGCATCACCGGCGTCAGCTGCCTCCCCAACGACCTCAAAATCGGACTCTCCTTCGAGTAACCGGCGCACGCCCTGACGGAACAGCGTATGGTCGTCGACCAGCAAGCACTTAATCTTGGGCATTAATTCCTCGAGTCTGAGTCTCCGGCCGCCATCCCCGGCGAACCGGGCTGATGCCAGCCTTAGCTTGCCGTGGAACTGACTGCCACTCCGCGCCCGGGATACGCACTATCCGCCGCCATGGCGGGTAACGGAGCCGGCGACGTTGCATCGGGCACGGTTACTTCGATGCGAGTACCGCGTCCTTTGCTGGATCGCACTTTTACACACCCCCCCAGGGCCACAATGCGCTCACGCATCCCCGCGAGGCCAAAGCTTCGGACCTTGGAGATGCCTTTCTGCACGAAACCCACGCCGTCATCCTCTATGGCCAGCTTTACCGCCCCATCCTCGCGGGTCATTTGAATGGTTGTGTTCTTGGCCTGGGCATGTTTGGCTACGTTATGGAGGGCCTCTTGGACCACGCGGTAGATGGCGGTTTCGGTTTCTGGCGCTAACCTCCCCACATTCTCCGCGACCGCGACTCGTGCCTTCACCCCGGTATTCTTGCTGAGGTCCTTGGCTTCCTTGCGGATCGCCGCCACCATGCCCAACTCTTGCAAGACCAGGGGTGTGAGCCGGCCGATCATGCGCCGCAGTCCTTCAATAGTGCGATCTACCACCGCCAACGTCTCGCTGATCTTCTGGTGTGCAGGACGCGAATGCAGGCTGCTCTCAAGCATTCCCAGGTACAAGCGGATCACCATGAGTCCCTGCCCCGTCTCGTCATGCAGTTCGCGGCTGATGTGTTTCCGTTCCTCTTCCTGCACTCGCAGCAGGTGTCCGGAGAGTTCGGCAATTCGCGACTCACGTTCGCGCAGCGCGTCCGTCATTTGCATGCGATGAATGGCCAAAGCGGAACGATCGGCGATGGCGCGCATCAGCTCTCGTTCCGTCGGCATCCACTGGTAAACCATGGGAAAGCCTATTTCCAAAACACCGATGATCTCATCCGCACTCTTTTTGAGCGGCGCCGCCCAAAGAGATTTCGCTTTGCGACGCAGGATGGGATCGGGATCGCCCTCGGAATCGGTGGTCTCGGTTAACTGGTCAGCCTCACCGGTCAACGCCACCCTGCCAGTGAATCCCTCGCCGGGACGCACTCCCTGTTCCTCTTCCTGGTCGGCCCCGAAGCCCACGGAAGCACCTACCCGGAGCATTTCCGTCTCGGGATCACGCAAGAGAATAGCGCCCAGTTCTGCTCCGAAGGTCGAAGCGGTAATTTCCAGAACTTTTTTCAAGAGTCCGGGCAGATCAGGAGCAGACAACTCGGCATCCAGGACCGTTAGCAGCGCCGCCGACGCAGCCCTCTGCATCTCGAAATAAGCAAGTGACACCGAAACAAATGTGACCGAAGAGAACATTTCCAGTGCGGCCACGATTTCTGTGCGGCGGTCGCCAAAGGCCTTGGCAACGTAAGGCTCACAAAAGAGCTCGTAGAGTTCCAACGAGCGCGCTACCGCCCTGGTCTCCACCTGCATCTTGGCCAGCCGTGTGCCGAAATAGTTCAGGTTCTCAGCGAAGGTAGTGAAGTCTCCCTGGCAGAACAGTGCAAAGCCAGTACCGAGGTTTAGGCGTTCCAGGGAGATCATGGCGCGGCCGTCAAACTGAAACTCCTCAAACATGCGACTCCGCCAGGCGCTGGTGATCTCTGGAAAGAACGGCCTCAGAACGCGCACTGCCTCCAGGATCTGTCCACGCGAGCTCTCTTTCAATAACAGCGGAGGGGACAACGGTTTCTCCTTAGTTGGCCAGAGATTAAGACTACCGATTGCGTTAGGCGGCTTGGCTGGCGATCAAACTCGGAAACACCCGAGTTGCTGGCATTCTATCGGTTTTGGGATGAAGAATCTAGGGCCGTCTAGCAGTATTATCGAAAAAGTCACTGAGAGATTCCTCTTAGTAACCCTTAGAAGCGAAGGACGGAGCCAGGAGCCGCAATTTCAAAGGATGGTTTTGACCCCTGATAACTCTGATTCCTTTATAGATACGCCCCACGTTAGAACTCCCACTTGCATCAGGTACAATCCTTAGTTCTATGCTGCGCTATTTTACAGCTGGCGAGTCGCACGGGGAGGCATTGGTCTCGCTCCTCTCAGGAATGCCAGCTGGGCTGAAGATTGACACCGCCTATCTCGATAGAGAGCTCTGGCGGAGGCAGCAGGGCTATGGCCGCGGCGGCCGAATGAAAATTGAAACTGACCGTGTGCATATCCTTTCAGGGGTGCGCCAAGGTGAGACCATCGGGTCACCCATCGCTATCCTTTTGGAAAATAAGGACTGGAAGAACTGGCAGGAAGCTCTACCGGTTGGCAAAGGCGATGCAGCCGCACACCGAGCGGTAAAGTCGCCGCGTCCTGGACATGCTGATCTGGCCGGTGCTCTGAAGTACAACTTCCCAGAAGCGAGATACGTTTTAGAACGAGCCTCCGCCAGAGAATCGGCGGCGCGGGTAGCCATCGGGGCGATCGCCAAGCTTTTCTTGCAGGAGCTGGGGATTGAAGTGCTTAGCCACGTATTGGCGGTAGGAAATGCGGCCCTCGCCAGCGCCGAGGTGGAATGGGAGAAAATCCGAGCGCTGGCAGACCGAGATGAAGTTCTGTTGAGCTGTGTAGACCCTGAGACAGAGCAGCAAATGAAGGCCGAGGTTGACCGAGTTCTCCGCACTGGAGACTCCGTGGGTGGAGTGTTCGAAGTCGTCGCCCATAAGGTTCCGCCCGGCTTGGGCACGTACGCTCAATGGGACGAGCGACTCGACGGCCTGCTGGCTGGGGCAGTAATGTCCCTGCAGGCGGTGAAGGCGGTAGAGATCGGGGTGGGCGTTGCGGCTGCCACTTCCCCTGGTTCCCAGGTGCATGATGAAATAGCTTTTAAGCGGGGTGGGGCGACTGGAAACAGTTCACTTAGCGGTTTCCATCGCAAGCACAACCACGCGGGGGGAATCGAGGGCGGCGTTTCCAATGGCGAGGACATCCTGGTGCGTGGTTACTTGAAGCCGATTTCGACCTTGAGGCGGCCGCTGGAATCGGTGGATTTCAAGACCCGCCAACCGGTGAAGGCTGCCTACGAGCGTTCCGATGTGTGCGTTGTACCTGCGGCGGGAGTGGCGGCGGAAGCCATGGTGGCTCTTACGCTCGCGCGCTGTGCTCTGGAAAAGTTCGGCGGCGATTCCATGACTGAGACTTTGCGAAATTTCGAAGGCTACCGCCAACAAATCCGGGAATACTAAAGACTGCTTGCAAATGGCTACCGTTTCGAATGAACCTCCAAAGCGAATGATCTATCCCATCGTGAAATATGGGGACCCGGTCCTGGAGAAGGCGGCCGCACCCGTAACAGTTTTTGATGACGATCTTCGCAAGCTGGTGGAGGAGATGTTCGAGTCTATGTATGCTGCCCACGGCGTTGGACTGGCGGCCCCGCAAATCGGGATTTCCAAGCGCCTCGCCGTCGTGGATGTCACCTTCAAAGAAGACCCTAATGCCAAACTGGTGTTGGTCAACCCCGAAATCATCCACAAGGAGGGAAAACAGACGCAGAATGAGGGCTGCTTGAGCATCCCCGAATTTCGCGAGCCGGTGACCCGGCCAAAGCGCGTCACCGTGCGCGCTCAGGACGTGCACGGCAAATTCTTTGAGCACACAGGCGAAGACCTGCTCGCCCGCGCTTTGATGCACGAAACCGACCACCTCAATGGCCGCCTATACATCCATCACATCAGCGCGCTGAAACGCGACCTGATGAAACGCAAGATCCGAAAAATGGTGAAAGCCGGCGAATGGTAGGCCTGCTTTGACTTCCGCCAGAGTCAGTAATCCAAGCTATTTATGGACGTAGTATTCTGCGGCACGCCACGATTCGCCGTCCCGACTTTGGAAAGATTAGTAGAGGGTGGTTTTCGCGTGCGACTGGTGGTCACGCAACCTGACAAGCCGCGTGGCCGTGGTATGGCGCTGGCTGCATCTCCTGTGAAGGAGAGGGCGGTCGAGCTCGGGCTGTCCATCATTCAGCCGGACAAAATTAAAAATAACGAGGAATTCCGCAGTCGGCTCATCGAGCTCAAACCTGAAGCGATCATCGTGGTCGGCTATGGACGCATCATTCCGCAATGGATGATTGAGCTTCCGCGGTTAGGCAATATCAACCTGCACGCCTCGCTTCTGCCGAAGTATCGCGGTGCAGCGCCAATTCAATGGGCGATTGCCAGTGGTGAAACGGTCACCGGAGTGACCACAATGCGGATTGATGCCGGACTTGATACCGGTGACATTCTGTTGCAACAAGAAATGCCGATTTTGGCGGAGGACACTTCCGAGACGCTGGCGCCTCGCCTGGCATCGGTCGGCGCGGATCTGGTGGTGAAAACGCTGCATGGGTTGCAGTCCGGGAGCGTGCACCCCACTCCGCAAGATCACAACCGTGCATCTTTAGCGCCAATTCTGAAACGCGAGGATGGGCTGATAGATTTCCGGCGCACTGCTGAAGAGATTCTTAACCGGAAGCGTGGGTTTCAGCCCTGGCCCGGCGCCTTCACCACCTTTCGCGGAAAACAACTGCGCGTGTGGACAGGCACTCCGGCAGGCGCCGTGATTCCACCCGGTGAAATCTCAGTATTAGAAGATCGCTTGTTGGTCGGCTCCGGCGGCGGCACGGCGCTGGATCTTCTGGAACTTCAACCCGAGGGAAAGCGGCGCATGAGCGCACCTGACTTCATCCACGGATACCATCCCCGCGCGGGCGAGAAGTTTGGGGAGTAGTGCTGGCTCTATGCTTGTTTCTCCCGCGCGTGCAGCCGCTTTCGAGATCCTGCTGAAGGTCGAGACAGAAGGCGCATACGGCTCAGAGCTGCTGCATTCTCCCCGGTTGCAGAAGCTTTCTGCCGCCGATCACGGACTGAGCACTGAACTGGTGATGGGAGTACTGCGCTGGCGTTCGTCGCTGGACGCTGAAATCGCCCGTACCTCATCGCAGCGGCTGGAGAAACTGGATATCGAAGTACTGGCTGCGTTACGCCTGGGAACGTACCAGCTCGCCGCGCTCGAGCGTATCCCAGCCCATGCGGCAATTAACGAAAGCGTGGAGTTGGTCAAAACGGCACGAAAGCGTTCCGCTGCTCCATTCGTGAACGCCGTGCTGCGGAAAATCTCACAACGTGGATCGGAGCTGAGAGAAAACTTCGGCGGTGCAGGAGCCAGTAGCAGTGCCGCGGCAATCGCAGCGGCATTCGCCCATCCTGCGTGGTTGGTAGAGCGCTGGTACCGCGAATTTGGTCCGGAGAACACAGCCAGGATCTGCGGCTACGATCAGCAAGTGCCGGTTAAAGCCATTCGCCTGTGCGATCCTGCGGCAGAAGACGAATTGCGACGCGAGCACATCCGTCTTGCCCCTGGCGTTTTGATGGCCAACGCGCGTCTCGTTCTACCTGGCGACGCCCTCTCGGGTGACGTCAGCCGCAACAAAGCCATCCGCGAGGGAAGGATAACAATTCAGGATGAAGCCTCGCAGTTGGTGGCGACTCTGGTAGGCCGCGGAGAGAGGCTGCTCGACTGCTGCGCCGCGCCGGGGGGCAAGACGAGCGTGCTTGCCGACCGCAATCCCGAAGCCAGTATTCTGGCCGCCGAACTTCATCCACATCGAGCGAGTCTGCTGCGTGATCTGGTGAAGTCGACAAACGTGCGGGTGGTCGCTGCAGATGCGCAGCATCTGCCGGTTGGCAACAGCTTCGATCGCGTACTTGCCGATGTGCCCTGTTCTGGCACGGGGACATTGGCCCGCAATCCAGAAATCAAGTGGCGGTTGCAGCCCTCTGATTTAAACGATCTGCATGCTCGGCAGGTTGGCATTCTGAGCAGTGCGCTCAAACACTTATCGCCCGGCGGCCGAATCGTCTATGCGACTTGCTCAATGGAACGCGAAGAGAATGAGAAGGTCATCGAAGAGGTGCTGCAAGGCAATTCATCTTTTCGCGTGATGGATAGCAGATTGGAGCTGGAAAAATTGCGCGTCGAAGGAGAGTTGGTCTGGAAGGATGTCAACTCCCTCACCAGCGGTTTCTTCCTGCGGACCATTCCTGGAGTTCACCCCTGCGATGGGTTCTTCGCTGCGGTGATCGAGAAGAGCTAACGAAACCCGATTTTCCTTCCTGGATCTTCGTCCTCTGTGGTGAGCCTTAGCGGGAGATTTCGAAGTCTATCACTGCGCCGGCGGTAATTTTCTGTCCCGGCGACGGATTTTGTCCCACGATCGTCCCGGGGATTACCGGACCTGTGCTGGATGTGGTCGGCATTGTTTGCAGGGTAACCGTTCCTACGTGCATTCCCGCCGATTCCACCTCCAGCTTGACCGCCTGCAAAGGTTGACCGATGAAGTCTGGCATCACAAAGGCGGGCGGCTCTGCCGGCGCCGCAACCAAGATGCTCATCTTCGGCACCGAGACGCCGCTCGCATTTGCAGCCGGACTTTGTGCGACCACCTGATCTGAGGGCGCGTCGGAGATGCGAGCTATGGCCTGTTCTTCCAACTGCAATCCTCGCTGAGTGATGTTCACCTGCGCTATCCGCCCGCTCTGTCCAACCACGTTTGGGATCACAACCCGTTGCGGCCCCAGGCTGTCGGCCACCCGCACCTCCCACCCGTGGCGAACCAGCGTGCCCGCCTGCGGCAATTGCGAAATGATTTTTCCCTGTGGGACATCGGGACTGTAGAAGTGCCGCTCCACCACAAGACCCAGGCCATTGCCCGTGGCCAGGCGGGTCGCTTCTGAGGGCGTGAGCCCCACCAACTTGGGAACCGTAACCTCACGGCCGTGGACCGAAAAAGCAATGGTTACGACCGCGGATAGCAAGGCCACAATCAATAGAACCATGGCCAGCGAGAGCAGCCTGAAGACATTTCTCATGCGGACGGTCTGCCAATTGTAGCGCCTTTATGCCGACGCATGAGATGATGCTGCTTTCAACGTCGCATCGAGGTGCCACATGAGCTCTCAGACTGCCGTGGAGTCCGCCACCACCGCCCGCTTAACCCGGGAAGAAATCAATCGCAAGCAGAAAGAATTCATTTTTCCATCGGTGACGAACTATTACGCCGATCCGGTCCCCATGGACCACGGCAGCATGCAGCACGTTTGGGACGTTGACGGGCGCAAGTACCTCGACTTTTTCGGCGGCATTGTGACCGTGAGCGTCGGTCACTGCAATCCTCGCGTCACCTCGCGGATGAAAGCACAGATTGACAAGCTGCAACACGTCTCAACCTGCTTTCCTAACGAGCCGATGGTCACGCTTGCCGAGAAGTTGGCGCAGATTACACCGGGCCAACTGAAAAAATCGTTCTTTACTAACAGTGGTACTGAGGCGAACGAAACTGCGGTGGAGTCCGCCCGCATGCACACTGGCAATTTTGAAATTGTTGCGCTGCGTCACGGGTACAGCGGCCGGTCTTCGCTTGCCCGCGCCCTCACGGGAATCAATACCTGGCGGCGCGGGACGATCCAGGTGGGAATCGTACATGCGATGAATCCGTACTGCTACCGCTGCCCTCTTGGACTTAAGTATCCGGACTGCAACATCGCGTGCGTGCGGGATTTGGAGCAGGTGATTCAAACTTCGACCTCGGGGCAGATTGCCGCATTTCTGGCCGAGCCCATCCAGGGCGTCGCCGGTTTTGTGACCCCTCCCAAGGAATACTTCAAGATGGCGTTCAATATCGTGAAGCAGTATGGCGGCGACTTTATTGCGGACGAAGTCCAAACCGGATGGGGTCGCACCGGCCACAAGTGGTTCGGTATCGAACACTGGGAAGTTGAGCCCGATATCATCACTTCGGCAAAAAGTATGGGAAACGGCCACCCCATAGGGCTGACGATTGCCCGACCAGAAATCGCCGATTCATTCCAGGGCTTAAGCATCTCGACCTTCGGCGGCAATCCCGTGACCTGTGTGACCGCAAAGGCGGTGATTGATGTGATCGAAGAAGATGATCTTCGAACCAACGCCGCTGTGGTTGGCGGCTACTTCCGCCAAAAGTTGGAAGAGTTGCAAGAGCAGCACATGCTCATCGGCGAAGTGCGTGGCATGGGCTTGATGCAGGCCATGGAGCTGGTTGAGGACCGGAACTCAAAGAAACCTGCCTCCGCTGCGACCAATGCTTTCATGGAAGAAACCCGGAAACGCGGCCTGCTTGTTGGCAAAGGAGGCATGTGGGGAAATGTGATTCGCATGTCCCCACCGCTGAACATCAGCAAACAAGACGTAGACGAGGCAGTGCGACTGCTGGATGAGAGTTTCATTGCACTGGAAAAGAGCGCCCGTTAACGGCAGCTCGAGACTAGTCAGCGGTCCTGAGGAACAGCTGCAGCGGTGAGAACGGAAGCAACAACATCAGGAACTGGCGAATCGTTTCGGTAGAGCTGAGCAACGCCACTGTTGATCGCTGAAGTCAGGTTGGGGACGTTCGTTTCCGGCGCGAGCACAGCCACAAAAGCAGATGTAAATGCACGCCTCAGCACGCCGGCAAGTGTCCATCCGTCACCCTGCTCTGAAATTCGGGAAGAGACAATCGCAATCTCAAAATAGTGTTGCGTCATCGCCAGCAAGGCCGTCGGAAGGTCGCGGGCGACAACGGTGCTGATGCCATTTTTTGCCAGAGTACCCTGATAACTCATGAGGACTTCCAAATCGGGGTGCACTACCAGGGCCATCTTATTGGCGAATCTTGCTTTGGACTCGGTCATCTCGGGCTAGTACTCCTTGCGTTAGTCCGAAGCGCCATGAGTCTCCTGAGTGCCCCCAGCAATTCCGGCAGATCGGCGGGTTTGGTGGCAACATAGTCCACGCGCAGATCTAATGCCGAACCCAGGTTTGAGACGCTTGCGTAGCCGGTACAAATCACGATGACCGGCTTCGGTTTAAGGCGCTGGGCTGCGCGGGCCACATCCAATCCAATGTCTTCCTTCTCCATATTCAAATCGGTCATGACCACATCAAAATTGCGCCCATCAGCAAGTTTCTTAAGCGCTTGAGCGCAACTATGGGCAACTGTGACCTCATAACCCTCGCTTTCAAACACCATCTGCAGGGTGAAAGCCACATTAACCTCATCATCCACAATGAGCATATTGGGAGAAATAGGCATGCCAAAAGACGAGTGGAGTTCTCAATATTGTACCAGCAACTCGCCCTGAATTCATGCTGGCATGCGGCCGGGCGTTCCTTTTTGTATGATCAGGAACCGACAGCAAACCATGGCAGAATCGCCCACCCATGTGCTTCCGCTCCAAGAAGCCGTCCGAGCAGTGGAACAGCATGCCGTTAAGCTCCCGCCCACGAAACCGGAATTGATTGAACTGCTGCAGTCCGGCGGACGCATATTGGCCGAGCCTATTGCGGCGGATCGAGATTTCCCGCCCTTTCCCCGGGCGGCGCGCGACGGTTATGCGGTGCGTGCCGCCGACGCGCAAAGAATTCCCGCGAAGTTGAAAATCACGGGCGAGATCAGGGCTGGCGCTGCGCCCGAGAGCACAGCCCGGTCATTAAGAGAGGGCGAGGCAATCGCCATCATGACCGGCGCACCGGCGCCAAGCGGCGCTGATGCCGTGATCATGGTGGAGCACACCGCCCGCAATGGCGAACGGGTGGAGCTGCACCGAAGTGTCTCTGCCGGCGAAAATATTGTTCCGGCAGGAGCGGAGGCGCGTGCCGGAGAAGTGCTCCTGCAAGCCGGCGCTCGACTTACCCCGGCAGCGATAGGGGTGGCAGCCTCGGTGGGCCGCAAACAGGTTCGCGTTTACGCCCGCCCCAGCATTGCGGTTCTTTCCACCGGCGATGAAGTGGTGGAGGTTGCGGCGCAACCCGGTCCCACACAGATTCGCAACTCCAACAGCTATTCGTTGGCCGCCCAGATTCGGATCGCGGGTGGCGAACCCCTGTTGCTGCCGATCGCGGCGGATGAGCCGGTGCAATTAAAGCGCCTGATCCAGCAGGGACTGGCGTCGGACCTACTGCTGCTCAGCGGCGGTGTCTCAATGGGGAAATACGATCTGGTCGAGCAAATTCTGGCGGAGTTGAAAGCGGAAGTCTTTTTCACCGGCGCGCTCATACAGCCTGGCCGCCCGGTCGTGTTCGGGCGGGTCCCACAACGGACGGCAGGCGCCGGGCGGACGAACGTATATTTTTTAGGCCTACCGGGCAATCCGGTTTCGACAATGGTCACCTTTGAGCTATTTGCGCGTCCTCTGATTGACGCGCTCTCGGGAGCACCACCTCGCAAGCTTCAGTTTTTGAAGCTGCCTTTGAAATCAGAAATTCGCACTAAGAGAGGGCTCACACGGTTTCTACCTGCGCTTTTGTCCGGGGAGTTCGAAGACGTGGAGGTAGAGCGCGTGTCCTGGCAAGGCTCCGGAGATATTGTTGCGGTAGCGCGGGCCAATTGCTTCGTCGTCGTTCCACCCGACCGTGAGCATATTCCTGCCGGGGAGATGATATCGGTGCTGCTGCGTTAGCCGGGGACGTCGCCGCCCTGTGGGATGGCCCAACAGACCCGACTGCTAAGATACGAATAACCGAGAAGCATGCGACGAAAGCTCTCTCATTACGATTCGAGCGGCAAAGCGCGGATGGTGGACGTCTCCGCCAAAGAGCCGACTCTCCGCCAAGCCGAGGCGAGCGCATTCGTGGCCATGTCTCCGGTCGTGCTTAAGGCTTTGCCACAGAATCCCAAGGGAGATCCGTTGGAAGTGGCCCGGCTTGCCGGTGTAATGGCGGCAAAGAAAACCCCGGAGCTGATACCGTTGTGCCACCCCGTACCCTTGTCGCACATTGATGTGCATCTCCGGCTATGCGAGAATGGCGTCGCCATTACTTCTAAAGTCACTACTACCGCCGTCACCGGCGTGGAGATGGAGGCCCTGGTCGCCGCCAGCGTCTCCGCCTTGACCGTGTACGACATGTGTAAGGCCCTGGACAAGGGAATCGAGATCCGGGAAGTGGTTCTGGAAAGCAAGTCAGGCGGCAAGAGCGGCGGGTACTCCCGGGCGAAGAAGCCTGTCTGAAATGCCTGCAAACGTCAAAGTCCTCCTCGTAGACGACAATCCCATGATCCTGGGGATGCTCAAGCAGGCGCTCGCCCCACTCGCCAGTGTGAGTACGGCAACTGACGGCGCCGACGCCTTGCTCAAGGCGGTGGACGATCCGCCGGACCTACTGATCAGCGACTTCCAAATGCCAGGCATGGACGGTCGACAGCTGGTGGAGAAGCTCAAGAGCCGTCCCGCAACCGCCGGCGCCTCAGTGATTCTGTTGGCGAGCAAGTCCGAAATTGCCGATAAGCTGATGCTGCAGGAGCCGGTAGACGACCTGCTGGAAAAACCCTTCTACTTGAAAGACGCCACCACTCGCATTAAGCGGCTGATTGACAAGATCGCCCTGGAGAAGATGGCCAAGGACACCGGAGGCTCCGGCCTACGTGGCAGCTTGTCGCAGATGAATGTGATTGATCTTATGCAGTCGCTGGAAATGGGGCGCAAAAGCTGCTCGCTCATTCTTACCCAGGACAGCGACCGCTGCGAGATTTTCTTCGCCGACGGGCAGATCAAGCATGCCGTGTACGGATCCGTGACCGGCGATGATGCGGTTTACAAAGTCCTGGCTTGGACTGCGGGCAACTTCCAAGTCGATTTCGATGGGCGCAGTCCGGAACAGACCACGACTCGCTCGACCCAAGGTCTGCTCATGGAAGGCCTGCGCCTGGTAGATGAGGCTGGGCGCGACGCTCAGGAAGATGTCCTCGACACCTGAGTACCGCCAGTGCCTCACCGCCGCCGTGCTCACGGTGAGCGATTCGGCGTCCGCGGGTACAAATAAAGACCTCTCTGGTCCTGCTGTGGTGACCCAACTACAAAAACAAAATATTCAGGTGGTGGCCACCGAAGTTGTGGCCGACGAGCAGCCGCAGATAGAAGCTGCTTTGGTGCGTTTATCTGAGCGGGCGCAGCTGGTAGTCACCACCGGTGGCACCGGTCTCGCGGCACGCGATGTAACTCCGGAAGCGACGCGTGCGGTTTGCGATCGGCTGGTGGAGGGAATCGGAGAGCGCATGCGAGCCGAAGGATCAAAGAAAACCCCGCTGGCCGCGCTCAGCCGTGGCATTTGCGGTGTACGCGGACGGTCACTCATACTCAATCTTCCCGGTAGCCCAAAGGGCGCTGCCGAATCGCTGGCCGCGGTTATTGAAATCCTTCCCCACGGGGTGGAACTTCTCAACGGACAAACCGAACACAAAAACTCGTCTCGATAACTAATCGCGTAGAATCGATTCTTCTTTTGACTGTCATCCGCCACCTTCTGTCGCGCTATACGCTTTTCATCTGGGGGCTGCTACAACCACTCGGATCCTGGGGAGTGTTCGCCATCGCCGCGGTGGATGCTTCGCTCCTGGGAATGCCTCTCGATCCGGTCGTAGCAGGATACGTGTATGCCTATCGGTCGCGGTTTCTTGTGTACGTGATCATGGCTTCTGCAGGGTCAGCCCTGGGCAGCAGCTTGCTTTATTTCATTGGCTACAAAGGCGGAGAGGTCCTGCTGGAAAAGCGCATTTCCAAAGAGCGGTTTGACCGCATCCGGCAATCTTTTGACCGTCACGAATTCTGGGCGCTCATGTTCCCTGCCATGTTGCCGCCGCCATTCCCATTCAAAGTCTTTGTGTTAGCGGCGGCGGTATTCGAAATGAAGTTCGAGCATTTTCTAGTCGCGATTTTTGCCGGACGATTCGTGCGCTTCACGCTATTGGCGTTGCTGACCTTGAAGTTCGGCCCGGAGGTGGTCAGCATTACAGCGATGCTGGTGCATAAGCACCTGACCGCGTTAGCGCTGGCGGTGATCGCCGCATTGGGAATATGGGTAGTGATAAGACGAATTCGGCGGCCCAAGCTTGCGGTGTAAGACGGATTGCCCGGAGTTCAGCCCCCTGGGCCGTCGTTGCTGGCGTAGTGCTCCAGCGCATCCAACTCGCGGCTGAGGTCATCAACTCGCCACTGCAACAGATGCCGGATGGAAAGCATGCCCAGCAATCGCCCACGGTCATCAACGATGGGAAGATGCCGGTAATGGTGTTCAACCATATTGGCCATGGCTTCACCTGGGTTGGTAGCGGTAGTGCCCAACTCTACCGCGCTGGTCATCACCTCCCGCACGGGAATAGACCCTGGGTCGCGGCCACTCAATGCCACTTTGCGGAGGACGTCCCGCTCAGTGAAAATGCCGGCCACGCGCCTTTCCGCATCTACCACCGCTACTGCGCCGACGTGCATGCGCAGCATGGTTTCAATTGAATCCTTTACCGTCGCGGTGAGAGGCACCGAGGCAATATCTGGATCACAAATATCGAGGATTCTCAAACTGCACCTCCCGTCACAGAGCGCAGGTCTCGCGCCGCATTATGAACTTCCCGGCCAGCAAGTCAAGCCCTGATCAATGAATTTCGTTCTTGTACACCTGGCCATTTTTCATGACGAACTGCACCTGCTCCAGCTGCTTGACGTCACGAAGAGGGTCTCCTGGCACAGCAATCACATCGGCATAAGCGCCGGGAGCTATTACCCCGATCTGCCCCGGCATATCGAGCATCTCAGCCGCGCGAACAGTGGCTGAGCGGATGGCTTCCAGGGGGGACATGCCGAATTCCACCATGCGTCCGAACTCCTGGGCAATGGGCTCGCTCCACTTGAAACCGCCGACATCAGTGCCAAATACGATCTTCAGACCCGCCTTCATCGCCTTCTGGAAAGAGGTTGCGTGCTCGGAGGCGCGAGCGCGGTCGCGCTTACCTTCGGGCGTGTTTTCTGGGGCCCAGTCGGTGTAATAAATTGCCAAGGTGGGAACGTACCAGGTACCCTGTCGCTTCATTTGGGCAATGGCCGCATCGTCGAGGAGGAGGCCATGTTCAATAGAGTCACAGCCGCCATCCAGAGCGCGGTGCAGTCCTTCGCCGCTGTAGGCGTGACACGCGACCTTTCTTCTCCAGCCGTGCGTCTCATCAACGATGGGCTTCAGCTCCTCCACCGTGAGCGTGGGCTGGGAGATCAATTCTCCGTTCTTTCCGACCCAGGAGCGATGCGTCATATAAACCTTGATCCAGTCGGCGCCATGCTCAAGCTGCTCGCGTGCAGCCTTACGGGCCTCTACCGGACCATCCACAATCTGCACGCCTTTGGGCAGGTCAATTTCCGGGGCATAACCTTCTAGCGGATATCCACCCGTAGTTGAAATAGCGCGCGTGGAAACCAACAGGCGTGGCCCAGGAATGTGCCCCTCCTCGATCGCCTGCTTAATGCCAACGTCACCGTAGCCCGCGCCTTCGGTCTCGAGATCACGTAAGGTAGTGAATCCCTCTTCCAGCGCGCGCCGTACCGATACAGTGGCCCGAGCGGCCCGGTAGGCAAGTGGGTACTTCAGGAGCTGAATGTCATACCCGCCTTCGGCAGGATCTTCACCCTGCAAGAATATGTGGGTGTGAGAATCAATCAGGCCGGGGAGAACTGTGCCCCGAGAGAGGTCAATTACTTTAGCGCCAGGGGGCACCTGGGCGCCGGGCGCGTCGGAGACGCTCTCCACACGATTGCCCCGGATAACGATCACTTGGTTGTGCCGCGGCGTGTCGGCGCGGGGATCTATCAGCGTGCCCGCGCGAATGACAGTGACGGGAGCGGCGGGATTGGTGGTGGGCGCCTGCTGAGCGAAAGCAAAGGTTGAAACTAGGAGTGCAATCAGACAATAGAAACGCATGTCCACCTCCGTTTTTGAGGACGGGCATGATATCACGTGGCCAGTGTGGGCCAAGGTGTTCTGACAACGGAGAACTGAAGCAATTTGCTATCAGCTTACTCCGCTTTCGGCGGCGACGATTGCATCGGCTTCGATTTCCACCAGCATGTCAGACGAGACGAAGCCGCTCACCCCGATGATGCTTGCAGCCGGCCGAATATCGCGAAAAAATTCGCCGTGGGCCTTGCCTACCTTTTCCCAATCGGCGGTGTTGACCAGAAAAGTGCGGGTCCGGACCACGTCCCGCAGGCTCGCGCCCGCGCGCGTCAACGCGGCTTCGATGTTGCGCAAAGTCTGTTGAGCCTGCGCGTACACATCGCCGATGCCCACAATCTTGCCTTCTGCATTGGTGGCGGTGGTGCCGGAGACGTATATGTGCGGTCCCACCCGTACGGCGCGGGAGTAGCCAACAATGGGTTCCCAGGGTGTACCGCTGGAGATATTCTTTCTCTCCATGAATGGTTCTCCTATCCCAGGAATAAACTTCAACCTGAATTAGCAGCAGATGAGCTCGTGTGCCAACAAGTTTCAACTCCCGACTATACCCGAAACAGCACTGTCCCACTCCAGCAGCATCTAACGTCATATGGCTGTAAAACCGCCACCGTGGCCGTAAATGGGAGACCCTAATGGGCTATCCCGGAAGTTACTTGTCACAGGTCGTGACGATAGGATAAGAAACGCGGTAGGAATGGCGGAACAGGACTCGGAGGTGGTTTAAGTGATTCCTGAATCTCATCCTTTGCGACAGTTGTTTCTGGAACTTGTGAGCCGGCATTACACCCAGGAAATAGGCCTTCGCGACGCCGAGATGAGCGCCTATGTGGCCAACGTGCTCACCGATTTTTGTGAGGTTGAGCAGCTGCACAAGATCCGGAATGCCGCCGACAAACCGCTGGATGACGTTGGGGAAATGCTGCTGGAATCCGATCCCATCTACGGGCAGGCGCCTTCATTCGACCGCGAGCGACAGGTGCGAAAGCACATCGGGGATTACGCTCTGTTTTTTACCGGCATGTTCCCTGAAAGCATCAGCCATTTCCGTTTGCGTAAACAACGCATGGAAAACTTCATTGATTTTATGAAAGCCGGCAAAGAGAGTTACTACATCGTTTCCAAGTTCGAGTTCTTCGAGTATGCAAAGGTGGCGCCGCTGTTCGCTCGTCTCTCACAGCATTTTGAACAGTGCGTGCACGGACTGAACCTGGTGAAAAATGAGCTTCAGGAGATGCAACATCCGATCACGGTTCGTGCTCAAGAATTTCTGATGTAGGAAATGTTTACCCAACCCCATAGAAGCTGAGTCCTGCGTCGCCCTGCAGGAGCTTGCGATAGCGCTCCAGGGCGCCCGCCCGCTGCGGAGATTCAAACTTACTCGCATGCTCTGCGATGACCACGCTGCCGGGCTTCAAAAGCCGCGATTGAGATAAGAACCCCAATACAGTCTCGTAATCTTCATGCTGCCGATAAGGCGGATCGAGAAAGCAGTAATCGCACACGACAGCCTGGGAATCCAATCGTCGCAAGGCGACGTTTACCTCGCGTTGCAAAACTTCGTAGCTCTCGGTTTCGATTTTCAGGGAGGCAATGTTCTCGCGGATGAGGCCCGCGGCCTTGGGCGACGACTCCACGAAATACACGCTGCGGGCACCGCGGCTCAGGGCCTCAATTCCTACTGCTCCTGTCCCGGCATATAGATCCAGCCAAACTGTTTCAGCAAGCGCCTCGGGATTGCCTGCCGTCAGCACATCAAACAGGGTTTCGCGGAGGCGGTCCGATGTGGGCCGCAGGTCAAGACCGCGAAGGGTCCTGAGAGGGCGGCTACGGTACTTACCCGCTATGATCCTCATTTTTCGCGTGCAGGCAGACCATCTTCTTGCCCTGGTCCTGAATGGACTACAGTGCTCTCGAACGCTGCGGGTTTAAGTGTATAGAATGGAAGAAAGGCGCGGGATAGGCTTCCGCCCTGGCAAACGCATGAAAAGCTGGTCCATTTCGATGGGGCGCGTCTTTGGCGTGGAACTGCGCTTACACCTCACCTTTCTCTTGCTCTTGGCCATTGTGTGGGTAACCGAATCGGCGCCCCAAGGGGCGGTAGGAGCGTGGCGAGGCCTCGCGCTCGTGGGCATCATTCTTTTGTCTGTCGTATTTCATGAGTTCGGTCACTTGTTGGTCGCCAAGCGGGCGGGAGTGCCGGCGCGGAGCATCATCCTGTTGCCGATCGGTGGAGTCACGCTGATGGACGAGAGCCGCATGCAGAATAGCGGTATCGCTCCGGGCGAAAGTGGTATCCCCATCTGGAAGCGCGACATTCGCGTCGCAATCGCAGGGCCGCTGGTGAATTTGGCGATTGCATTTCTGGTGGGCGGCATTTTCCTGGCAGTAGCGCCAGAGGTGGGACTAACGACGAGGCCACTGCTGCACTCATCGCACCTGCTGCGTAGCCTGTTCTGGGCAAATCTCTACCTGGCAATTTGCAATCTGCTTCCGGCCTACCCGTTGGACGGCGGCCGAGTACTGCGCGCCCTATTTTCCCGGAGCATGGAGATCGTACGGGCCACGCGGCGGGCTGTAACCGTCGGGCAGAGCTTTGCCATCCTCTTCATGCTCGGGGGCATGCTGTGGAACTTTCTCTTCGGAGGCGCGGTTTGGACATTGTGGCTGACGCTACTCGGCTTCTTTCTTTTTGTGGGAACACAATTGGAGGAGCGTTCAGTGGTGTTCCAGTCGGTCCTCGAAAAAGTCTGCATGGAAGACGTCATGCTGACGGACTTCGCCACCCTCTCACCGGCAGATACGCTTGAGGACGCACTGGAAAAGGCCGTACATTCGCTGCAGGACGATTTTCCGGTGGTCCGCGGGAGTGACATGGTCGGCGTGGTCTCCAAGCAGAGTATTCTGCAAGCCTTACGCGCCCAGGGAAATGGCTACGTGCAGGCCGTGATGAGCCGTGTGTTCGACGTCGCGCAGCGACGCGAGTCGTTGGCGTCGGCTTTCCGCAAAATCACCGCTCGGGGTCTTACCATCATTCCTGTAGTTGAAGACCAGCGCCTGGTTGGGATTGTGACCCTGCAGAACCTGATGCACAGCATGGCCTTGCTGGCGGAAACGCGGAAGTTACGGCGTGAAGCGCTCAACGGCTGATCCGAGGCCAATCTAAAGTCGAATTGCCTTCGCGGACTGTACCGCGGGAATCTTTCGCAGCTGCTGCAAGACGTCTTCCGGGACCCGACTGTCCACGTGCACAACAGCGACCGCTCCCCGCTGCTCCGTGGAAGAGCGGCGAGACCCGGCGATCTTCCCATTGTGCTCACGACCGAGTGAAAAATCGGCAATGTTGATCTTGTGTTCGCCCAGGATTGTGCCAATACGTCCAATCACGCCGGGTACGTCTCGGTTGCTTAGAAAAACCAGATTGCGCTCCAGAGGCGCCTCCACATCAATCCCATCAACCGCGAGCAGGCGGGGCGACACGTCGTGGAGCACCGTGCCCTTGGCCAGTCTTTCTTCGGTGGTCGTCTTCAGCAACACAGAGATCACGTTTCCGGCAGCGCCACTGCTCCTGCCTCTGCGTGCCTCGTGAACGCGGATGCCGCAATTTTCCGCAATTCCGGCCGCGTTCACCAGGTTGGCATGGTCTGATAGCGCCTGATTCAGCACTCCCTTGATCACTGCATTGCGCACCAGTTCTGTTTTCCACTCCGCTATTTCGCCGCTGTAGCGCAAAGACAATTCTTTTGCATTACCCTCGGCGATCTGCGCCAGGAACCCGCCCAGACGTTCCGCAAGCACGATGTAAGGCTGCATTTGAAGGTACTCGTCATGGGAGACCGACGGCACGTTCACCGCATTCTGTATGACGCCGTGCTTCAAATACTCCTTCACCTGGAGCGCGATCTGATAACCCACCGCCTCTTGCGCCTCATGCGTAGAGCCGGCGATATGCGGAGTGAGCACAACATTCTCCAGCCCCAGCAACGGCGAACCTGTGGGCGGCTCTTCCTCAAATACATCGAGGGCCGCAGCCGCGACTTGGCCGGATTTCAAGGCCTCAGCCAGGGCTGAGGAATCCACGAGTTCACCCCGCGCGCAATTAACCAGGCGCACTCCGCGTTTAGTCTTGCCCAAGGAATCAGCGTTGATCATGTGAGCAGTTTGGGGTGTGAGGCCAACGTGCAGAGATAGGTAGTCGCTCTGTCCGAACACCTCATCCAACCCGAGCAGCCTGATTCCTTGTTCGCGCACGATTGCTGTAGATACGAAGGGGTCGTGGGCCACAATTTCCATTCCGAAGGCACGGGCACGGCGCGCCACCTCCATTCCGATACGTCCCAGCCCCACGATGCCCAGAGTTTTGCCACGAAGTTCGGTGCCCTGAAGTGACTTTTTCTCCCAGCGGCCGGCGCGAGTGAGCTCATTTGCCCGGCAAACATGTCGAGCCAGGGCCAGCATGAGCGCGAAGGTGTGCTCGGCCACGGCCACGGCATTGGCGCCGGGCGTGTTCATTACCGCGATACCCTTTCGGGTAGCGGCCTCGAGGTCAATATTGTCCACACCCACGCCGGCGCGTCCGATGACGCGCAGTTTGCGAGCATGTTCGAGAATGGCAGCGTTTACTTCCACAGCGGAGCGGACGATGAGCGCATCAGCAGCTTCAATATGGCGGGTGAGATGTCCGTCAACCTGCTCGGGCGTGACCAGCGTCCAGCGGCTTTCTTCGCGCAACAGGTTGACTGCCGATGGCGAGATCTTTTCTGCGATTACGATCTTCATAACGCTTTGGCTTCGCAGAGTTCAGCCGTGTGCTCGGCATAGGTTGTTTGTGCCGCGCGCAAGCCCATCCCAAATTCCACTTTGCCGTTGGTCACAGAAGCGAGCACGTGCTCCAGGGCGCCTATTATGGCGATGGTATCGAGGTAATCGTAATAACCGAGATGAGCGATGCGGAAAAGCTTGCCCTTCATTTCACTCTGCCCGTTGGCGATGACCGCACCGAATTGTTCACGGAAGGTCGACACGATCTTGCCGGAGTCAATTCCTGGCGGAGGTACAAGGGCGGTGAGAGCAGAAGCCGGGCACCCGGGCGAGAATAACTGTAAGCCCAGCGCTTGCGCAGCAGCACGGGTCATCTCGGCGGAAAGCTCAGCACCGGTGATAAGGGTATTCCGACCTGCGGCAAGATTGCCGTTTCCGATTTGCCGGATATATTTCAACGCGGCGGCCAATGCTGCGACTAAAGACGTGGCCGGGGTGAAGGCTGATTCGCCCTTTGAGGCCGCCTTCCGCTCCTTCCGCAGGTCGAAGTAGTAACGCGGAGAATGAGCCGATTCCATCCTTTGCCAGGCGCGCTCGCTGACCGAGCAGTAGGCCAGTCCGGGCGGGATCATCAGAGCCTTTTGCGAACCTCCGATGATGACGTCTATGCCCCAACCGTCTATGTCGAATTGCGTTGTACCCAAACCGGTGATTGCATCTACCACCAACAAAGCGGCGGGTGCGTGGGCCCGCATCAGGCGAGAGACACTTTCAACGTCGTGGCGCGCGCCAGTTGAGCTTTCAGTGGCCTGCATGTACACAACGCCAGGTCCCTCATCCAACTTCGAGCGAATGTCTGCTGGGGTAAAAGTCTGTCCGTATGGGGCGCTGACCATTTCCACTTTGCAACCAAAACTCGTGGCCAGATCGCGCCATCGCTCGCCGAATTTCCCCGCCGAAAGCACCAACACTTTGTCGCCAGGGGAGGTCAGGTTTGAAATCGAAGCCTCCATGGCGCCGGTTCCAGACGAAGCCAGTACCAGCACATCGTTGTGGGTGCCGATGAACTCTTTCAGATCTGCCAGGGTTTCACTGTAGAGCGCCCGGAAATCGGAGGTGCGGTGATGCATGCTGGCCGATGCCATAGCAACCTGTGCAGCCGGCAGCAAAGGGGTTGGCCCGGGGGTAAACAGTCGCGGCTTTCTGAGCATGCTTTGGAAACCTTTCGCGTGGATCGCCGGCCGCGATCTTGGATCAGTCTACTGGGACGCTCTGATAATTGACCGGAACGCCACTTGCAAGGCGGTGCCCTGAAAGAAATATTACCAGTCCGGACTTGGGATCGTCGGCGTTACGAACTATCAGGATACCGTCGCCATTAATCGGTTCGGGCGCGGGCCCGTTCCATTCCACCCCTGGAACGCGGGATTTGCGCAGGCGTGCAGCCACAGCGAGCGAGGGAAAGCGTGTGTCATAACGAACAGCCCCGTTGGAGATTATCAGCACGCGCCGGGAGCCGTCAGCCCGTACCAGCACGTAAGCAGCGTCCGCGTCATTGCCTTGGCCTGAAAAGTCACCGCTGATGAGCCCGCTCACGGTTGCGCCTTTACTCCGCATCCAGGCCAGAGTATTAGGATCAAAATCGTCGCTACTGGCAGTATGCCAGCCGCTCAATCCCACGATCAGGCTTGCATGCGCAGGCGGCACCCCGGAGATCTCCACCGCAGCCGCGTCCGTTTTAGGCACAGTTGCCCGAGGGCGACTGGCAGCTACGACCAGAGAAATCGCCGCCACGATGCCCACGATAATGGCAGCCCTGCCCAATAGCCTGCGCTCCTTTTCGATCGGCTTAACCACAATCGTGTCCGCGCCGGGCATTTCCGAGAGCGCCGCTCCCAGCGTTGCGATGGAACGCAAGTGCTCTAGTACGTGATTAGCCGTGGCGGGTGTCGGGATCTCTAACTCGCTTAGTTCGAGCGCCGACTCCGCCAGTGCAAGAAAGCTGTTGCCCGAGCAAGCCAGCTGGCGCAGGCAGGTGGGGACCTGCTTCATGGCAAGAAACATACGTGCTTGCGTGGCATCGTCGCTGCGCGCCACGAAGCGAGAGTCGAAGATCATGTCGCCGGTGCGCAGGGTAGTACGTCCCTCGGTGGTTTCGGCCGAGCGTGGTGCGATCCAGAGGGTGAAGGTTGAAGGCACGCCCACGCGGATGTTCAATCCGGGGACGCTTTCCTTGTTGGAAAATCGGACCACAGCGGGTAGGCGGCCCATATTGCCGGAGGTGACCAGATCGCCTCCGTCACGAAAGATCTCTCCCCCTAGGGACTTGGCAATGCGTTCGGCGTCTCGAGCAATCTGGGTAAAGCCCATGAATCGACACAAATTTCGGGCCAGGGCAATCAGAGCACCCAAGATAGCTACCCCTAAGATAATGGCCAGGGTTATGGCCAGCGGTGAAAGAGACGAAATCATGTTTTTTATTTCCAGATAGTTGCTTCCCGCAAACGTCGGAGCCTCCTGCAAGACCGGCTCATATAGAACGCCGGAACTTACAAGAGACGGTTCAGTTTCTGGGGACGGATGCGCCGATCATAACCCGCTCACTCGAGGGAATCAACCAAACTATAATGCCTTCATGAGCATAAGCGAACAGGTACAAAAGGACATGACCGACGCGATGCGGGCCCGGGATGAACACCGGCTCTCCGCCCTTCGGATGGTTAAAGCCGCCTTGAAGAACCGTGAAGTTGAAAAACGCGGGCCTCTGGATGATAAGGAAGCCATGGCAGTCCTGAACACGTTGATAAAGCAGCGTCGCGACTCGGTTGAGCAGTTCACCAAAGGCGGGCGGCACGAGATGGCAGAAAAAGAAGCCAACGAGATCAAGCTCATAGAATCCTACCTGCCGAAAGCCATCGGAGAAGCAGAAATCGTGACCGCGGTTCGCGCCAAGATTTCCGAACTGGGTTCCCCTTCCATGAAAGACATGGGAACAGTTATGAAGGCTGTAATGGCGGATTTCCAGGCGAAAGGCGCGCGGGTTGACGGAAAAGCGGTAAGCGATGCGGTGAAGCGCGAGCTAAGTACGCCCGCGAAGTGAGGTGTGGCCTAGAGGCTTTGGTAATATCGGGTTCCTGGCGCGCCGTCATCGCTTTTCTTTTTACCGGGGAACCGATTCCCCATATCTGAGGAGGCAATCATGGGAAATGAATCGCTCAACTTACCTATTGGTACCCGCCGCAATGAAGATATCGCCCTTGACATGATGAAGTTCATAGCCATGACAACCAGTTACGGCAAGACTGGTTCCCCGGGGGCGGGATTCGGCGGAAACACGGTTTCTAAGGCGGAAGACTACGCCACCCATCTACTCGAGCTCTACGGACGATGTCTGGCGGCAGTTGAACGGAAGAAATAGACGCCCAACCAGCGGCCATGGCTTCCCTACGACCAAAGAAGAGCGCCCCGGTAAACCCCTGGGTTGCGCAGGGCATCGGTTCCTAATAAGCCGGTTCTTCTGAGGTTACAAGCCATGAGAGTTCCACGTTGTTTGTCTTTATTGGTAATACTGCTCGTGTCGTCGTGGGTCATTGCCCAGCAGCCCGAAACATCAACTCCGACCACAACCCCAGCTGATCAGCCGTCAGGCCAGCAGAGCGGTGGCTACTCTGGGCAGCGGAGCACAACCTCCCCCGCGGATCAGCAGAATACGTCCGGCCAGGGTACGTCAGGTCAGAGCACGGCGAGTCAAAGTCCGGTCGAGAATCAGACTGGCACCGAGAAACAAGACTCCAGCCAAGTGGAACCGATGGCGCAAACGCCTGTGTACCGCATTACGGTGGTCTCGCGGACGACCAAAGCAGTGAATTATCGCCATCGCGGTGGATCCACCCGGGTGGACTTCCGCGGAACTGACCTGATGCCGCAGGTAACCGGGTCGGCCAAGGTTGATAGCAAAGCCGGAAGACTCGAAATCAATGCCGGGTTTGACCACCTGCAGCCGGCACGCAACTTCGGCCCCGAATATCTGACCTATGTTTTGTGGGCAATCACGCCAGAGGGACGCCCCAGCAATCTGGGCGAACTCGTGCCTGGAGACGGCGGGGTCAAGATACATGTAACGACTGGGCTGCAGTCCTTCGGCATGATCGTAACTGCGGAACCATATTTTGCGGTCACACAGCCAAGCAATCTGATAGTGGCGGAGAACGTTGTTCGGCCCGATACTGCGGGTTGGGAACAGCCGATTGACACGAAATTCGACCTGCTGGAACGTGGCGCGTACACCATTGATGTTCCTGCTGCACAACTACCCGCCACGAGTGCTCCCCCCAATACACCGCTGGAACTGATGGAAGCCATGAATGCGGTGGCCATCGCCAAGGCCGCAAAAGCAGATCAGTATGCGCCTGATGCGTTACAGAAAGCGCAGGATTTTCTGGCGAAGGCGCAGGATTATTTGACTCGTAATCAAGGTCGAACCCCGATTGGAACCGTCGCCCGGGGCGCAACTGAATCGGCCGAGGATGCGCGCGTCCTAACTATTCGCAAACGCGAGCAGGAACGGTTGGATGCGGAACGGCGCTCGATGCAGGAGCAGACGACACAGGCCCAGAGTGAGGCGCAGCAGTCCGCTGCGCAAGCGCAACAGGCAGCCCAAGAACGTCAAAAGGCGGAAGAGGCCCGCGCACAAGCCGAGCAACAGGCCCAGAACGCAACCACCGAAGCCGAACAACAGCGGCAGGCCGCCGAGCAGGCCAAGGCGGATGCTTTAGCACAGCAGCAACAGGCGCAAGCAGCCAACCAGCAGGCGGAACAGCAGCGGCAGGAGGCAGAAGCCGCCAGGCAGGCAGCCCAAGCCCAGCAGCAAGCCGCCCAAGCCGAAATCCAACGTGCGAACCTGGCGGCACAGCAGGCGCAACAAGAGAAAGAACAAATGCGTACCCGGCTTCTGCAGCAGCTCAACCAGGTGTTGCAAACCCGGGACAGCGCGCGGGGATTGATCGTCAATATGTCCGACGTTCTGTTTGATTTCGGGAAGAGTACGCTGAGGGCGGGAGCGCGTGAGCGGTTGGCCAAGGTGGCGGGAATCGTTTTAGCTTATCCCGATCTCCGCCTGCAGATTGAGGGTCATACCGACAACGTCGGTAGCGACCGATACAACCAGCAGCTTTCTGAGCGCCGAGCTGGAGTGGTGAAGGATTACCTCGTAGCCCAGGGAGTCAACATCAATAATGTCACCGCTCAAGGTTTAGGCAAGACCCAGCCTGTAGCCTCGAATGCCACGGCCACAGGTCGGCAATTGAACCGCCGAGTTGAGCTGATTGTAAGTGGCGAGGCAATTGGGAACCAGGTGGGCGCCATGAACCCGGCGGGAGGAGCGCCCAACACTGCAGTTCCCGGCGGCCAGATCCCAGGAAGCCAAGCGGCAGTTCCGTCACAAACTGGGACTGCGCAGCAGGGCAACTCTTCAGTGGGGCAGAGCGGAAGCAGCCAACCGGAGAACGGGCCGGCTCCCCAGAGTACTCCCCCGAGTATGCCCCAGAGCGGGTCCCAAACACCGCCCCAATGACTCGTGCGCAGCGATGGGCAACGGAAATAAATTCGGCGGGCTGCTGGAGACGTCGGCAGCCCGCCGGATGTTTTTGGGAAGGATTTAGCGCCGGCGTTTGCCGCGCGCGGGCTTCCGTTTGCGCGCACTGGAGCGCTTACCCTTTCGCGAGCTGGATTTCTTAGCGGCTTTTTTCCCGCCACGCTTCTTGCCGCGAGCTTTGGCCGCCCTCCCTTTGCGCGCAGTGGAACGGCTACGAGTGGATTTTCGCGCGGAGCTCTGTTTCTTGGCGGCCTTCTTGGGGGCAGACTTTCTGGCCGGTGCCTTACGTGCTCCGCCGCCACCGCCACCGGAGCCACGTCCTCCGCCTCCGGATTCGATATCGCTCGCCGGTTGGGATGGCATTGAACCAGTGGATACAGACGATCCACCTGGTTCCTCTTCTTCTTCCTCTTCCTCTTCGTAATCTTCTTCCAGAGATTCGCCATACGAACCGGTGTCGCCGAATTCGTCCATATCGTCATCACGCCCGTACAACGTCACATCGTCCGATAGCATGTTGCCTCCGATCTCTCCGGTCTCTGATCGAGACTCAATTTTGCAAAAAATAAAAGAATTGCCAGACCTACGCTGCTGCGTATTGCCCAAGATCAATTCAACATACGAAAAAGCTTGCCCCTGCTCCACGGTCCCGCAAATGGCGCGCGATTATAGCACAACGATTTCAAGTGACAGGACACATGCTGCAAGCGTTGCGCGCCCAAGAATATTACACCCGCCGGAGCGGCAGCGTCTGCAAGTGAAGACTGCGCAAATTTGGGGTGGCGGTTGGTGGCTTAACGCGATTGGTTTATAACCAGCACGTCGCCAGCGCGAAGGTTGGAGGCCACTTTGTGGTTGTCGCGCCGAAGTGCCTCAACCGTGGTGTTGTAGGTGCTTGCGATGCTGTAGAGGGTTTCGCCGCGTTGGACTTTATGGAGCACCCGAGCACTCGAGCTCACAGTTCGTATCTTGCTGGCGGACTTTGATTTGGACGATTTTGTGCGGGATGGCGCGATCTCCTGCCCAGGTGAAACCGGCAAATGAATGACCAGCAGTCGTCCGGACCGAACACGGTCGCCGCGTAACCGATTCCAGCGACGTATGCGTTCGGCGGGAACACCGAAATCACTGGCAATGGAGGCTATGGTGTCGCCCCTTCTGACGCGGTAACGAGTCCCGTGGCGAGAATAGACAACTTCTTCACCCGGCACGCGATGTCCGGGTGCAATTGGAATAATCACCTTGCTTTCCGCTTTAAGCTCATCGGCTTGCAGATGATTGACGTCGAGAATCGCCTTGCTGGTCACCCGATAATTGCGAGCGATGCCGCTCAGCGTATCCGCGGGGGCCACCTTGTGGTAGCGCCACCACACTCGCATGTCGCGCGGTATGGCAGCGATAGCGGCTTGATACTTGTCGGCGGTTCCGAGAGGTAGATGGAGTTCATATCCGCCCTGCTTCGGGCTGACCGTCCGCAACAAACTGGGATTGAGCTCCTGCAGGTTCTGCAGGGTAGAGTCCACGCACTGTGCCACCAGGCGAAGATCCACGGGATAATCAATTGTCAGCCGGTCCACTTCCAGAGGTTTGTCGGGAATGATTTCGTCCAAACCGTACTGGGCGGGATTCTTGGCCATAATGGTGACCGCCAAGATGATGGGAACGTAATTCCGCGTCTCTTTGGGCAGCACGCCACGCCGATAGAGCTGCCAGAAATCAGCATAGCCAGTGCGCCTGACGGCATGCTGCACCGTCAGCGGACCCGAGTTGTAGGCAGCCATTGCCAAGTACCAGTCGCCGAACTGGTTATAAAGATCCTTCAGGTGACGGGCAGCAGCCCGGGTTGATTTCTCCGGATCCTGGCGCTCGTCAACCCAGGCGTCACGCCTTAGGCCATATCCGCGAGCGCGAGCGGAAATGAACTGCCACATCCCGCGTGCGCCCGCACGCGAGAGGGCCAAGGGACGAAATCCCGACTCTGCTTCGGCCAGGTAAATTAAGTCCTGAGGAACGCCTTCCTCTTTCAAAACGCGAGAGATCATGTCCTGGTACAGACCCGCGCGCGTGAGAGCGCGCTCCAAAACGTCCCGTCCCCGAGTGGAGTAGTAATTAATGTAACTGGCGACGGTATCGTTGAGCATAAGAGGCAGGTCGGAATGGGTCTTGCGGACCTCGGCTTCGGCTTTGGCCTTTATGTTCGGATCAACCGGAAATGTAACCTCGTTGGCTTCGTCAATGGGCGCAGGTTCGGACTTTTGCTGCTCTGGGACCGCATCGGCCTGCTTCAGCCCTGTAAGTTCAAGGCTATTCACTCCGTCAACGATTTTGTCGAACTCGTTTTGAACTCGTGGATCGGAACCCGCCCCAGTGGGGGCTCCGGCGAGCAGATCAAAGGCACGGTCGAAATTGCTTTTTGCCGCGTCGGTGCGGCCAGCGGAATACTGTGCTTGCCCTGCCTCATATTGTTTGTCGGCTGCGGCAACCAGATTGTCGATTGCATCGGATTGCGATTGCTGTTTTGGTTCTTCCTCAATTCTGGGCCGTTGTGATTCTGCTTTGACTGCCTTTGTGGACTTGTTGGTTCTGGCTACCTTGGCGGATTTTGGGGTCAGCGTGGGTGGGGCAGGCTCCGCCGGCGCCACAGCCATTGGCTTCTTAGCGCTCTGGCAGCCAGTAATGCTCAGGACCAAGGCAGCGACTACCGCCGTCCAACACTTAGGTTTCGGAATCTGCATGCGCCTATTGGACTTAGCCGGTCCAGCCTTGATTTGGGATGCGAATTTCGGGATCTCTGGAATCCTACTATGGAAATTTTTGATGGGTCAATGAAACCTAGGTACTAGGGTAACCTTACGTTGGGACGTGTACGCGGCTTTCGGGGAAGGCGCGAGGACTGCGCCCCACCCGCCCCTCGGCTTCAACGCTCACCACGAAAGCTTCAGCGCCAACTGAAACTGCCGAGGATCAAAAGCCGCTGTGGGACGCCCAGCATCACTCCACAACGGGTTCACATCCGCCACGTTGAACCGGTTGATAAAGTTGAATACGTCAACCATACCGTCCAGTGCCAGACGCTCACCCAGCTGTATACGGCGCGCTATCCGCATGTCAGTAAATAGAGTCATCGGACGTACTCCGGCGTTGCGAGACAGGTTGCCGGTAAGTGTGCCACTCAAGAAACAAGCGGGCTGAAGGAATCCAGTGGGTGAGAAAGACGATGCCATAGCGGAGTCGCCGCACGCATTGGGCGGGGCGCCGCTTCCGACCGTAAGTGGCCGGTCAGTGGTGGTACCAAAATCAAAATTGCGATCAGAGCCCACGATGATATTGAACGGCCGACCGGCACCGGCCTCGATGATGGGCGCAAAGGTCCAATTGCTGGCAACCTTGCTCCAGACTGAATCACCACTCACCCTGCCGGTCTGATACATGCCGCTGAAAACGAACCGGTGGCGCTGGTCAAAGAGTGACGTCGAGCGATCCAGGTTGGGGCGGTAATTGTCCTGCGGAGATAAGGGAGACTCGAGGTCAGTGGAGTCGTCAATCGCGTGGGAGTAGGTGTAGGAAATCAGGAATTCGTAATGATCGCTAAACCGCTTCTTCAGATTGGCGGTAAAGCCGTGATAAACAGAACTGCCATTGGAAAAGTTTGCCGGCATATCGCTGAACGGGATGCAGCCGGAGAGGCTCAGGGGATCGCAGGTACTGTTGAGTCCCTCTGCGGACAAGATCTGTTGCGCCAATTGGACGCAACCAGCTCCTCCTTGGGCAATAAGGCCGCGTGCCAATGACGGATTCAAACCAGAGGGCCGGAAGAAGCTGACCAGGGCGGCACTCACCCAAGGCTGCCCGGCGAATGGGCCGGGATTCATGTCCACTCCGCACGGCGCGCCCGAGGACCCCACCAAGAGCGGTGCGGCGCCGCCTCCCCCAACTGCTGCTGGATCGCCTGCGGCGGCCGCAACCTGCCAGTTCCGTATGAGCAGATCAGACCGGACCGCGTTGGCATTAATGGGGCGGTTCAGATGCCGGCCGCCATTGAAGTTGTACTGCAGGCTAAGGGCAAAATCGTGACCTAAGTCGCGCTCGATGGTCAGATTTGCCTGGTTGGAATAGGGATACTGAAAGTTAGCGGACGTTGGGAAACCAAATGGCTGCACCACCAGCGGTATGCCGGCAGCCAGATATTGCTGCCCAACGAAAGCAGAGGGCGCGTTCGGCGTCGGATTGAAGCGCTGCTGTCCGGCCAAATAGTTTGTGGCCTGCGCGAAACCTGGCGGGGTACAGTTGGCATTTCCGAGGGTCCCCTGAAAGGTATTCGCCGCGTTCATGTTCAACGGGCTCGGCGTACTGGCGGCAGTGCATGGTGCGCCACCAAACAAGACCATCTGCGGCGCCTGAGCCGCATCGGCTACGTCAGAATCGAAGGCTAAAGCCAGCAGCGGGTGATCATAGAAAAGCCCGTAAGATGCACGGACGACGGTTTTCCCATCCTTGCCTGGATCCCAAGCTATTCCGAGGCGAGGCGCAACGTTATTGGTATCGCGGGGAATGCCCTGGGTGATCCCCAACGAATTCTGCGCGGCTTGGGAGAGCGGATTAATGGCGGCAAAGGTGGGCGTCAGCTCTACTTCGTAACGTACCCCATAATTCAGCGTGAGGTTGGGACGCAAACGCCAACTATCTTGAATGAATCCGCCGAGCGGGACATTGGTAAACGCGTCGTGAGGATTGCCTACACCCTGAATGAAGTTTGAGGGAAGCCCTGCGCCGTATGCCTGCACAGCCGAGAAAGCCGGGAAGGGCTGCGGAAACGGGTTCACGGCACCGAAGTTATAGACTCCACCGAAATTGACGGTGAAGTTCGCGGTCAAGGGGATGAAGTTACCATCAAGCCCGAACCGCAGACTGTGGTTCCCGTGGATCCATGAAAAATTATCAGTGGCCTGATAACGCTGCTCAGTGCGGTCTACAAAGGAAAATGGTTCTCGTCCGAAGAACGCGAATCCGGGGATGTTGACGGCCACACTGCCGCCACCAGGCGCGTGCGAGAAGTTGTAGAGTAAGCCCCGGCGGGCGTACTGAAAGCGGAATTCGTTCACTTTGTTTGCGCCCAGCGTCCAGGTGTCCTGTCCGGCGACGGTAACATCTCGGTAGGTTTGCTCCGAAGTGCGCGAAAACGCATTCTGACCGAAGTTCTGCGGTCCCTGCGCATTCACCTGAATACCCGTGGTCGTGCTGGGGCTGACGTTCCCGCGCAACGATACCTGCTGGGAGTTGGTTAAACGATGGTCCAGCCGCAGCGAATAGAGGCTTGTTCCCTCCGAGATGGGGTAATTTCCCACGATTGAGTTGAGCGGTACGAAAGAACTTGGCAAGAGGGCGTTACTGGTAGGAAATACAGGAAAACCGCCCAGGGATGCCGGCAAGGCGCCATTTAGCGCTACTGCTGCGGAGCCTCCTGCCAGGCCTGTGTACTGTGCCACCGCCATGGCGAACGCTGGCGACGCCTTCTCCATCGCTATGGTTGCAGGGTTGGTTAAGAAGGCCACCTGTTCCTGTGTTAGAAGCAAGGTCCCAAACGGCTGGCCCACCAAAGTCGTATCAAAGGGCACGAACCCGAAGTTGTTGGCGCCGATGTTGGAGAAACCGGTTTCTCGGCGGCGCGTTGTCTCATAAGAGAAAAAGTAAAACGTCTTGTCTTTCTTGATCGGTCCACCCAAGGTAAGGCCAGCCTGCACCCGGGTGTAAGCGGGATCGGAGACATTGCTGAAAGGATTGACAGCCTGAAGATTGCGATTCCGTAAGAACCCGAATACGTTACCGTGGAATGCATTCGAGCCAGAGCGAGTAATAATGTTTACCACCCCGCCCGAGGCGCGACCGTATTCTGCCGAATAGCTATTCTTGATAATTTGAAACTCCTGCACCGCCTCCTGCGAAACCGTAGAACGAATGCCGTTCACCGAATTATCCACCGCGTCCGCGCCATCCACATTCACCAGATTTTGACGGGCGCGCTGGCCGCCAAAGTTCAAACCAGATGTGGGCGCCGCTCCGATACTTGGAGCCGTATCGCGTGCGATCTGCGAATCGGTGAGGGCAAAGTTGATGTAGTTCCGCCCGTTGATGGGGAGATTGTCAATTCTTCGCTGATCAATGGTGGTGGTCGAGGAGGTGCGCTGGGTCTCGACCAGCTCGGCCTCGCTTGAGACTTCTACGGTTTCAGCTGTACCCGCTACCCGTAACGTAACCGGCAATGTAGCCAATTGACCTACGGTGACGATGACGTCACGACCTAAGAACTTGGCAAATCCTGGCGCCTCCACCGTAATTGTGTATTGACCGGGTGGTAGGAACGCAAATTGATATTCGCCATTGGAGCTGCTGCCGCTGCGGCGAGTGAAGCTCTGGGCTTGATTCAGCGCCGACACGGTGGCGTTATTCACCAGCGCACCGTTCTGGTCCTTGACCAAAATATGCAGTTCTGCCGTGGCGGCCGACTGCGCCGCCGCCGATATCGCAAGCACAGCCAACACACTTGTCACGCAAACGAGCTTCACCAGGTTTTTCATCGGGCACTCCTCATTAGGGTGGTACACCGGCTGACAGGACCCGTCCTCGAGAAGTGGCACTCGGGGGCGGCAAACAGCAATCGGCAAAGGGTTGATTTCCCGCAGTTTTTACATCAGGAAAGGCATGAAAGCAAGTATTTCCGAAGGGTAGTCTAGAAATGGGACAGCCAGACAGGCACTATTGGCTGCAGTGCACTAGGTATTCCTTGTGATGCCGCATTCTTGTTTCGCCACCGTTGCGGCGCCCCAAGCCATTCGCGGAGTGTTGTGGGCAATGCCGCACCGTCCATGGGGATCCAAAAGGATGATGCCACCGTGCCCGTTTAAGCGGGATTGGAGATATTTGATCGCATCAGCCGCGGCCTGGGGCGCAGCGACGTAGCCCCCAACTCGGTCGGTTGCCCATTTCGCCAATACAAGCTTCATGATGGGCTCGCCCCAGCCAGTGGTCGATGCGGCGGCAGTTTGATTGTCCGCATAGCAGCCGCAGCCAATCAAGGAAGAGTCGCCGACACGGCCAGGCGTTTTGTTCAGGGTGCCGCCGGTCGAGGTAGCCGCAGCCAGGTTACCGCGCTGATCCAGAGCCACCGCCCCAACCGTGTCATGAGACGCAGAGAAGGTGGATTCGGCGCTGGTGCTGGACTGGACCTGCCGCAAACGCTCAACCTCTCGCGGAATCACCAGGTCCTCATTGCGGCACCGCGGGATGCCGTGCTGTTCGGCAAAACGTTCGGCGCCCTCGCAGACCAGATAAACGTGCGGACTCTCATCCAGAACTTTGCGCGCCGCCCGAATTGGATTGCGGATGTGCTCCACGCATCCCACCCCGCCGGCCCGCAAAGTGGCGCCGTCCATCATGAGAGCGTCGAGCTGAACGCGGCCATCGCGATTTAAGAAGCTGCCACGGCCGGCGTCGAAGGCTTCATCGTCTTCCATGATGACAACTGCCTGCTCGACCGCGTCCAGAGCGGAGCCGCCGCGATGCAATACTTCCCATCCTGCCCCCAGCGCCTTACCGATGCCATGCAGATGGTCGTCTACCATCTCGTCGGGGATTGCCCAACCACCACCATGAACCACCAGGACTGGATCCATGCCCACCGGTACTCAGAGCGCAGCCATAGGAAGACGAGTTGCACAGTCTAGCATCGCCGCGCTACACGTTCTTTGGGAATCGCAGGGAAGGAACCAGCCGCTACTGCGGAGCAGTTTCGGTTTTCTCCTCGGTCTTTGCGGCACCCTGCCGGGTCTTTTTCGCGCCCTTGTGGACGATTTTCTTGGCCGTATGCTTGGTCTTGTGGCCAACTTTTTTCGCTGCTCTCTTGGTAGCGTGGCCAGCTTCTTTCATGTCGCCTTTTACGCCCGTGTCCGTGCTGGTTGTCTCTTGAGCAAATGCGCCCACGCCAACCCCCAATGCAAGCACCAAAACCAGAAATGCGTTTACCAATTTAGTCATATTTTCCTCACTGGATTGTTATATTCGAACTTCTGATACATAACCCTACTGATACATAACCCTACGCGACTGAAATTGTTGTTTGCGGTTTTTGCAATTCTTCTGAGCGTGTCCGCTGCCAGGTGTAGTAGATACGGTGTGCGACGGTAATGTTTGAGAGTACGGCAATCACCCACAGAACCGGAGCCATGCGGTTAAAAACCGCTCCTATGATGACCAGGACGAGTCTCTCAGGCCGCTCCATGAATCCCACTTTGCAAGTTCCAATCAGAGACTCCGCCCGCGCGCGGGTGTAGCTGACCATAACTGATCCGGTCATAACAACGGCCACCAGCACCACATAGAAGAACCGGTTTACGCGCGCGTAGTAAACCAGCAATCCAAAAAAAAGAGCGACGTCGCTGTAGCGGTCCACCACGGAGTCGAAAAAGGCGCCGAAGCGGGTGACCTGGTTAGTGGCGCGAGCCACCCGGCCGTCTACCATGTCCATAAAACCGGCGAGGATGATGACCATTCCGGCGTAGAAAAACATGCGTTGTTGGTTCTCGGCAGTGGCGTACCCGAAGAAGAAAGCTGCAAAGGAATTGATCACCAGGCCCAGAAAAGTGAGTGCGTTAGGCGAAATGCGGGTCAATGCCATGCGATCTACGATGGCGGTCAACAATACGCGGCACCCGCGTCCGAAAGCTCCTGTCCAGCTCACTGCGGCATCCTCACTGGGCCACGTCGTGGATGGTACTCAAGCGGAGAATTTCAAGCTCCCGCTTGCCGTTGGGGGTCACAACGATGGCTGTATCGCCCACCTTCTTGTTGATGAGCGCGCGGCCTATGGGCGAAGTAGTCGAAATCTGCCCCTTCTCGACATCCGATTCTTCGCTTGTAACCAGCTTGTACTCGATCTCCTCGTTTTTGGTGGAGTCGAAGACTTTAACCGTGGATCCCAGGCCAGCCTTGTCCCTGGGAATGTTGCTCATGTTGATTAAGGAAAGGTCGGCCATCCGCTTCTTAAGCTGCCCCAGGCGCGCGCGAACGAATTCCTGGCGCTGCTTAGCCATGTGGTACTCGGCATTTTCACTGAGATCACCTAGAGCGGCCGCTTTTTTCAGCTCCTTAGGGAGTTCATGGGTAAGCTCGTGCTCGAAGCTTTCAATTTCTTCCTGGAGCTTCTTCTTGATCTGTTCCGTCATATGCTAACGCCAGGATTATAAACCGTTTGTTAGTGGCATAGTTTGGAAGGTTGAGGCCATTGCATGGCCATCCAAAGCAGCTGCTTTGCGGTGCACCGGGAGTTTGAAGCTATGGAGCACTCCAAGGGGGCTAACACATAGCTAAAATTGACGTTTTCCCGTTTTGGGGTTATACTAATTTGCGTTGTTCCCCAGATGTAGCCTGCTTTTTGGTGTGCCTCTCATGATGATCAGCGAATTGAATTTCCACATCGGTGACAAGGTCGTTTACCCCAACCACGGCGTAGGAATCATTGAGCAAATTAGCAGCCGGACCACGGGGGCCACGGTAGAGAAATTCTACCTCCTCAAGATTAAGTCCAGCAGTCTCAAGGTGATGGTGCCATTCCACAATGTTACAACTGTGGGCCTGCGACGGGTGGTGAGGAACGGGGAGGTACAACGGATCCTCGAGTACCTGACCGACGGAGAATGCAATAACAACACCGACTGGAAATACCGTTTCAAGGAAAATTCGGAGAAGATGCGCACCGGGTCTCTTCTTGAAGTAGCGGCGGTCTTGAAAAGCTTGCTGGTATTGGGCCAGACCAAGCCTTTGTCATTCAGGGAAAAGAAGATGCTGGAGCGCGCTCGCTACCTGCTGGTCAGCGAACTGGCCATGGCTAAGAACCTTGAAGAAGTTGAAGTTGAGGACATGCTCACCAAGGCCCTCTCCAAGTCTAAGCTCCGCTTCCCTGAGGCCTCGCCCGCCGAAGCCTAACGGCTCCTGGGTGTATTAGCACGCAGTTCAGCAGACCACACCTTACCTTTGCCCGGAAACCTGCCGGTCCTTCCACACATCCATACCACTGAATGCCGGGATCGCTCCACATCCTCGAATTAGGCCAGCGCCGGGACCAGTACGACAATCCTATCCGGGAGTACCAGGTCACCTACGCGCTTGAGGGAGATTCATTCTCACGGACGATCTCAGGCGATGACAAACTTGAAGAGTTTCTGAGCGGGCATGTGGGGTTGGCCTCGGACGCCATACGCCAGGCTATTTCCGAGTTGAAGCAAAACCGCCACGCGACTGTCGCCGAGGTGGAAATCCCCACCGAGCAAGCTGTGGCATCGGGGATGATCCAGGCACCGACCGAAACCTGAGGTCGGCACCCACCGTATAATTCCCGCAGTGAATTTCAGTCAGAAAGACTCTGATCCCAAAACAGTCCCTCCGGCACGGCTCTTAGGACTCGATGTGGGCTCCAGAACCATCGGTTTGGCAGTTTCCGATCCATTGGGAATCACCGCCCAAGGACTCGACACCATCCGACGAAAGAACAAGCGGTTGGACTTCCAGCAGCTCGAGGGTGTAATCCGCCATTACGGGGTGGTTGAAATAGTAGTAGGCAATCCCCTACACATGAGCGGCGCCAGCGGCGTTCAAGCAGAAAAGATGGCAGTGTTCGCTCAGGAATTGCGCACTCGTTTCGGACTCCCGGTACACCTTTGGGACGAGCGACTCTCCTCAGCCCAAGCAAACCGCCTGTTGCGGGATGCCGAGCTCAGTATTCAACGGCGGGGCGAGGTGGTTGACCGTATGGCTGCTGTGCTGATTTTGCAATCCTTTTTGGACGCTAGTGCAATCGCCAGGAGTCGCCGGACTGAGGGCAGCAACGGTTCAACAACCAACGAACAGTAACCGCGATAAAAAGCGGCCAAATGGCTCAACACCTTCGGCTGACCCTTGCGGGTAGGAATTCATCTAAACTGCTGTCGTGCGGGTATTCCTAAAATTACTGGGGTTGGCAATCCTGGCAACCGCGGGGTGGCTGGCCTGGGGTTTGCTGTTGCCGGTTCGTCCCAACGGCGAGAAGTTCGTCCTTCTCAGGCCAGGGTACTCGACCCACCGCATCGCCAATGAGTTGCGCTCTGCGGGAGTGATTCGAAACACCCCCGCATTTCTGCTATGGCATTACGTCGCGCGCCCTCGGAGTCTTAAAGCCGGAGAGTATCTTTTTGACCAATCGGCGAATGCGTTGCGAATTCATAGGCGATTGGCTCGTGGCGACATCTACGTTCACACCGTCGTCATCCCCGAGGGGTTCAACGTATTTGAGATCTCGCAGGCAATAGAAGGCGCTGGTCTGGGGACACGCGCGGACTTTTTAACTGCCGCGCAAAATACGGCGCTGATCAACGATCTTGATCCGGCAGCACACTCGCTCGAAGGCTATCTCTTTCCCGCGACCTACCAGTTCACGCGCACGCAAACCATGCAGGACATGGTCGCAACCATGGTACGCCGGTTTCGTCGCGAAGCCGCTGCCATAGGATTAACAGGCAATCTCCACCAAGTGGTTACCATGGCGTCGATCGTCGAAAAAGAAACCTCCGCGCCGCAGGAACGGCCGGTGGTCGCCAGCGTCTACTACAATCGCTTACACCGGGGTATCGCTCTGGACGCAGATCCCAGCGTGATCTATGCGGCACTGCTGGCAGGCAGCTACGATGGCGTACTGCATCACGCAGACCTGCAGATCAACTCGCCGTATAACACCTACAGGTACCCCGGACTGCCACCCGGTCCAATAGCAAATCCGGGACTTGCGTCATTGAAAGCAGCTCTGCACCCCGCAGACACGGAATACTTTTATTTCGTGAGTAACGGCAATGGGCAGCACCGTTTTGCCGCAACTCTAGAAGAGCATAATCACAATGTATCCATGTACCGGCGCGCCATTTCAGCCTTGCGCCCGCAAACTCCAGCCACGGCCGCAGCGCCTGTTTCCCGACCTTAGCCGCACTGTATACTCGATAGATTGAATCTAAGTTGTTGTGACTTCCAGAGAATGACTCTGCTGATTCGTTTTCGAATCCTATTGCTCCTTTTTGTTGTTTTGCCATTGAGTGGCTGCCTTTTCCGCTCGCGCAAGGTCACCTCCAACGTGAGTATGGCCAAGCTGCAAAGCGCTACCAAGGATGAATTGATCCAGCGCATCAATAGTGAAGCCTCCAAAGTGCAGACCCTCAACGCGACGGTAGACATTGATACGGCAGTTGGCGGCTCGGTAAAGGGGAAGATCACGGAATACAAGCAGATCCGGGGCTACGTGCTGGTCCGAAAGCCGGCGATGCTGCGCATGATCGGATTAATGCCCATCGTGCGAAATCGTGCCTTCGATATGGTGAGCAACGGCGAAATCTTCAAACTTTGGATTCCGCCGAAGAACAAGTTCATTGTGGGGCGGAGCGACGTGGTTCATCCTTCGAAGCAGGCGCTGGAAAACGTGAGGCCGCAGCAGATTTATGACTCACTCCTGCTACGCTCGATTGATCCGCAGAATGAAATCGCCGTGCTGGAGAACGGCCACGAACTCGTGGAAGACCCTCAGACGCACAAATTGCTGGACCAGAACGATTATGAATTGGATGTTATTCGCAACGGGGAGCATGGCTGGTACCTGGAGCGCAAGATCATCTTTAATCGGACCAATCTTCAGCCCAATCGCCAACTCATTTACGACCAGAATGGCTATGTTGCCACGGACACTCGCTATAGCGAGTTCAAGGAGTATGGCGGGGTAAAGTTTCCGTCTGTGATTCAGATCTGGCGGCCCCAGGAAGAATATTCCATCGTGCTGACGATCCTGAAGATGCAGGTCAATGAACCTCTTCGTGACGATCAGTTTGAATTGGCTCAGCCCCCAGGCTCGCAAGTGGTGTACCTCGATAAGCCTGGCAGTCCGGCAAGCTAGAAGAGGGTTTAGAACCAACCGACCATGAACAAGCTAATCGTTTCCAATCTGCTGCACCGGCCGATACGGTCGCTGATCAGCATCGTCGCGGTGGCGCTCGAGGTGACGCTCATCCTGCTGATCGTAGGTCTGTCGGTAGGAATGCTGACCGATGCTCAACAACGGCAGGCCGGGATAGGGGCCGATGTCATCGTCCAACCACCTGGCTCGTCATTCCTTAGCGGCATCACCGGCGCGCCCGTATCTGTGAAAGTGGCTGACGTATTGCGCAAAATGCCGCATGTGGTGACGGTGGCTCCCATCATCATGCAGCTCAGCACTTCGGGTGCTGTGGAGGTGCTGTACGGGATCCAGCTTGATAACTTCGAAAAGCTCGCCGGGCCGTTTCACTATCTGTCGGGAGGCCCGTTTCGTGGTCCCTACGACGTGTTGGTAGATGATTACTACGCGCAGGCGAACCATACCAAAGTCGGCGACACGCTCACCATGTTGAATCATCAATTCCGCGTGGCCGGCATCGTGGAGCACGGCAAAGGCGCACGCAAGTTCATGCAAATGTCCACCCTGCAGGAGTTGAACGGCGCCCAGGGCAAGGCTTCAGCTTTTTACGTGAAGCTGGATAATCCGGCGTACGCTGATTCGGTGGTGAAGCAGGTGAAGATGACGCCGGGAATGCAAACCTACGCGGTAAGGTCCATGCGCGACTATCTCTCCATGATGACACCCGCAAATTTGCCTGGCTTGGCCACGTTCATCAACGTGGTAATCGGCGTGGCTGTGACCATCGGGTTCATCGTTATTTTCCAGGCGATGTACGCGGCGGTGATGGAACGCACGCGAGAGATCGGAATCTTGAAGTCGCTCGGGGCCTCCAAGTGGTACATCGTGGAGGTCATTCTGCGGGAAACGACGCTGCTCTCATTGACAGGAATCGCGGTGGGGATCGCATTCAGTTTTGCAGCTGCTGCAGGAGTAAAAGCTCGTTTTCCGACGTTGACGCCCATGATCACACAAGGGTGGATCATTCGCGCGACGATTATTGCCATCATCGGCGCCCTGGTCGGCGCAATTTATCCCGCATTTAAGGCCGCGCAAAAGGACCCGATTGATGCGCTGGCTTACGAATAATGCGCAAAGTGGGTTGAGAAGCATGCCTCGCGGCCGGTGCATTTTTACTGCTGTTTGTTGTGCTCCCGAACAGCGTGCACAGTGCCGAAAATCAGGGGTGGTTACGTTGACAACCGGCACCTCGTAAGCTATCTTCTAAACTTTAGGACTAGTGTGGTTGCCCGCCTGAGCCCCCGTGCTTTTTCGAGCGTGGGAACGATTCAGCGGTCTTCTTAGCTGTTTTTCATTCTGGGAGAGTTTCAGATGTCAACCTATTTCCCCAAAGAGGGGGAAATCGTGCGCAAGTGGTACGTCGTGGATGCCAGTGGGCAGACGCTCGGGCGTCTAGCGACGCGTGTCGCCAGCATTTTAGCGGGTAAAAACAACCCGCGCTACACCCCATTCATTGATACCGGAGACGCGGTGGTGGTAATCAACGCCTCGAAAGTCCGGCTGACGGGAATGAAGGCGGAGAAGAAGGTCTACCACCGGTACACCGGTTACCCCGGCGGCATGCGCAACGAAGAATTTGAGAAGCGCCTGGCTCGCCGTCCTGAGGCAGTATTGGAAGATGCGATCGTAGGCATGCTGCCCAAGTCGAAAATGGGCCGCGCAATGGCTTCCAAGCTTAAGGTTTACCGCGGAGAGAAGCACCCGCATCAGGCACAAAAGCCGGAAACTTTGGCTTTGGCGTAGAAATTTCAGAACTATACGGGGAATGGACTTTTAATGGCTGAAACAGCTCAATATTACGGAACGGGGCGGCGCAAGTCGAGCATCGCTCGAGTTTATCTACGTCCCGGCAGCGGCGAATTCAAGGTCAACAATCGGGCGTTTGAGCAGTACTTTGTAACCGAGGAGCAGCGTGCCACGGCGCGCCAGCCCCTGATTACTACGGAGAGCGCCGCGAGCTTCAACGTTCTCGCCACGGTCCGTGGGGGTGGAGTCAGCGGTCAGGCGGGGGCGGTAAAGCTCGGGATCGCGCGGGCTTTGATCGTTTTCAATGCGGAATTGCGCAAGAAGTTGAAGACGGAGGGATTTCTCTCCCGCGATTCACGCAAGAAAGAACGGAAGAAGTACGGGCAGAAGGGTGCGCGTAAACGCTTCCAGTTCAGCAAGAGATAGAAGCAGCTTCTAGTTTGAAGACTTGAAACTGATTTACAAATTTTCCCGCGCCCTGGTAGGCGTCGGGGCAACGGGAATCAATCCGGAGCGGCTTCGGGCCAGACGCCGGATGCAAACCTAAATAGGGGGTTAATTGGCTAATATCACCATGAAGGAGTTGCTCGAAGCAGGTGTTCACTTCGGGCACCAGACCAAGCGTTGGAATCCTAAGATGAAGGAGTACATCTTTGGGGAACGCAACGGAATTTACATTATTGACCTGCAGAAGACGCTGAAGTTGTTCAAAGAAGCGTCGAAATTCGTGGCCGATTTGGCCGCCCAGGGCAGGACACTGTTATTTGTCGGGACCAAGCGCCAGGCGCAGGACGCAATCTCCGAAGAAGCGCAACGCTGCAGCATGTTTTACATCAACCAGCGCTGGTTGGGCGGATTGCTTACCAACTGGGTCACCGTGCAAAAATCTGTAAAGCGACTTAAAGAACTCGATGAGATGGCCACGGATGGCCGCTACGAGCTGCTGCCGAAGAAAGAAGTTATCAAGCTGGAGCGCGAGCGCAAGCACCTCCAGGCCAACCTTGCCGGCATTAAAGAATTGACCCGCTTGCCGGATGCGGTTTTCGTCATAGATTCCAATAAAGAGCAGATCGCGGTGCGTGAGGCCCGTAAATTGGGGATTCCCGTGGTTGCCGTGGTGGATACCAATTGTGATCCCACAGAAGTGGATTACGTTATTCCGGGTAACGACGACGCACTGCGCGCGATTCGCCTCTTCGCCTCAAAGGTTGCGGATTCAGTGCTGGAAGGTGCGCAAGTGGCGACCGATAAGCAAGCTGCGGAAGTGAGCGCCGCGCAATACGCGGCCAGCGCAGGGGTTGGCGGCGAAGGCGCAGAAGTGGCGACGAGTGACGCCGGAAGCGAAGACATCAGCATGGAAGATGTCCTCGGCGGCACTCCCCGAAAACAGCCCGCAGCCGCGACCAAACAGGCTGAAGAGGACGAAGTTCCGCAGGTGGAGAGCCAGACCTATTAGCTGGGTTCCTGGGAGACGCTGCGAACGCACGTCAGCGTCACCGAGAATTACGATGATGAATCTGACCCGCGCGCGGGTGAATGCGGCGCGGGTCGAAATTTGTAGAATGAAAAAGGGCAATGATGAGTACAACGACAGTGAATATCTCTGCTGCACAGGTGAAGGAACTCCGGGAGAAAACCGGGGCCCCGATGATGGATTGCAAGCAGGCCTTGACGGAGTCAAAGGGCGACTTGGAACAGGCCGTCGTCCTGCTACGCAAGCGCGGTGTTTCCGTGGCCGCCAAGAAGTCCACACGTGTGACCAGCGAAGGATCAGTAGCGAGCTACATTCATGCGGGCGGCAAGATTGGTGTCCTGGTCGAGGTGAACTGCGAGAGCGACTTTGTGGCCCGCACCGAAGACTTCAAAGAACTGGTGCATGACATTGCCATGCACATTGCGGCCAGCGATCCCAAGTTCATCCGCAAGGAAGACGTGACTGCCGAAGCCTACGAACGCGAGAAGGATATTTATCGGGCGCAGGCCAAGGCCACGGGCAAGCCCGACAATGTGGTGGAGAAGATCGTGGAAGGCAAGATGGCGAAATTCTACGAAGAGGTCTGCCTGTACGAGCAGCCTTTCATCAAGGACCAGACGACGACGGTCTCACTTTTGATAGCTTCGAAAATTGGCAAACTGGGAGAGAATATCGCCGTGCGCCGCTTTGCCCGTTTCAAGGTTGGCGACGCGGGCGAGACGATTGCAGTTACCAGGCCGGACCAGAAGACAGAATAGCCTGAGACTTGAAACCTGAAACCAGCAGCTTGAAACATTAGCTATGGCACCTGTAGCTTTCAAACGTATCTTACTGAAAATTTCCGGCGAGGCGCTGGCCGGCAAAGGCGATTTCGGCGTAGAAGGTGATCGTCTGCAGCAGGTGGCTGCTGAGCTGCAGGAATTGCAAGCCATGGGCGTGCAGATTGCGGTGGTGGTCGGCGGAGGAAATTTCTTCCGCGGAGTACAAGCCCGCGACATGGACCGTGTAACTGCCGATCACATGGGCATGCTGGCGACGGTGATCAACGCACTGGCGTTACAGGATGCTCTGGAGAAGCAGGGCGCTCACACCCGGGTAATGTCGGCAATCGAGATGCATCAGGTTGCCGAGCCGTTCATCCGCCGCCGCGCCATACGCCACCTGGAAAAGAACCGGCTGGTGATCTTCGCCGCCGGGACTGGCAATCCATATTTCTCCACCGATACCGCGGCCTCCCTTCGCGCCATGGAGATCAAAGCCGAGGTTATCCTGAAGGCCACCAAGGTTGACGGGATCTACGATGCCGATCCATTTCTGGTGAAAGAAGCAAAGATGTTCGACCGAATCACCTACATGGACGTGCTCAAGAAAGGTTTGAAGGTGATGGACTCCACCGCCATCAGCCTGTGCAAGGACAACAATCTTCCCATCATCATCTTTAACCTGAATCGCCCTGGAAACATTAAGCGGGTGATAGTCGGCGAAAAGGTGGGGTCGCTGGTCAGCGCCTGAGCCTCCCACCGCAGCTGTGCAAGCCGTAGTCTCCCCCGGGCGAAATCCTGCCTTCGGTTTATAATTCGCAGTTCGCAGCTCGCTGAAAAGGACGGCTGAACGATGGCACAGACATCACTGGCTACGATTCCCGGGCTTAAGGAGTCATACACTCAGCTCAAGACCCGAATGGACAAGGCAGTGGAAGACTTCCGCCGTGAAATGGCGGCAGTGCGCACAGGAAGGGCTTCAGTTCACATGTTGGACTCGGTACAGGTGGAATACTACGGCACCATGATGCCCCTGAACCAGGTGGCCCAGGTACACGCCCCAGAGGCGCAACTGATCACGGTGCAGCCTTTTGATCCGAGTTCACTGGGGCCTATTGAGAAATCCATACGCGCGGCAGACCTCGGACTAAATCCAATGAACGATGGAAAGATGATCCGGGTGCCAGTGCCCGCGCTAACCGAGGAGCGCCGCCGGGACATGGTGAAGCACCTCCACAAAATACTCGAAGAACACCGCACCGCGGTGCGAAATATTCGCCGCGATGGCAACGAGATCATCAAAAAAGCGTTGAAAGACAAGAAGATTACTGAAGACGAGGAACGCCGTGGAGTAGCAGAAATCCAGCGCCTTACGGACGACGAAATCAAGAAGATGGAAGAAATGAGCAAGGGCAAGGAAAAAGAAGTAATGGAAATTAAGTAGATGTGACGAATCGCGAGTAGTTAGCTACCAGAGTTACCGTTTTCGGATAGAATGAATTTTTATGGGGTTTCGGTTCCCACCCTTGCTGGCTTTCGTGCTGGTGTTGTGCATGTTGGCCATCGTATATTCCCCATTTGTTGATCTTCCGCCCACCGTATTTTTAACTCATTCAGCACTCGCCGCCTTCTGCCACATTGTGGCATCTCTTTGTGTTTTTGTGCTGGCACGGTCCATGGCTCCGGTGTTCAGCACCGTGCGCTCTCGGGCGATTGAGCCGGAACGAGGCCCTACTCGCAATCTTCAACTTATAAACTTCATTTGCACATATCTCTGCTAGTCAGTTTCCCCACCTGCTAACAATCTGACTCGAGTCGGCTCTACAACCACAATAACGAACAAGCGCGAAGGGGCAGCATGAATCGAAATGACCACTTCAGGGCAGCGTAATCAAGGTTTGGGGAAAAACTATGCCGATTACTTTTAATCCGATCGCATTTGAATCCTCCCGTTCTTGGGACCAGCACGTTCAGGTGGCTGGAGCTGTGGTCGGACGGACCCTTGAAAATGCAGTTCATTGTCCGAGCTGTGGTGCTCCTTACAATTTATTGGTTCCCGCCCATGCCTCGCTTTCTGAAGTGGAGGATTACAAGAGCTATCTCGAGGCGGTTTTGCGTTCGAGTTGTGGTATGCACCCACCATTTGTGCAGATGCAGTAGAGGTATAGGTTCCCCACCGCTGGACCACAACAACTATTTGGAAGGGCCGAATCAGCGCTTCGTTCTCCTTTGTAAAGCATGGCAACTCTTAGCCGGGCTGGGTGTTGAATCTGGTGTGCGCTCGACGCCCGAGGTTCTTTGCGGTCACTGGACTTCGTTGCCTCCAGCGATCTCGCGGCGCTGTTTTTTGCCTGAGTGCTGCTCCACCGTATAAAATGGCCGTTTCCCATGATACGCATTGCTAAGGTAGTCGCATTCTGACGTTCGACCGGGATAAATTTGTGCCGACGCCTGCCGAGCGCACCCGGTCTGAGGGGGTCTCGCAGCGGAAGATCGTCGGCTTCGTGACTGCGCGTTGGCAAGGGAGAACGCGCCTCGAGGCCGGACGGTCAACTTTTCTGCGATGCGGCCTTACTCTCCTGCTACTGAGTTGCGTTTTCCTAAGCGCCCCGTGGGCACAGGCCCAAAAAGACGTAATCGTTGACATCATCCCCCACGGAAACCGGCGAATTCCAGCGGAGACCGTCAAGGCGCACATATTCACCCGAGCGGGCGACGTTTACGATCCGGCAGCCTTGGAACGCGACTTTAATTCCTTATGGAATACCGGCTACTTCGATGATCTCCGCTTTGAGCGGGAACAAACTCCCAAAGGTTGGGTGATTCACGTTTATGTCAAAGAGAAGCCCACCATCCGTGAAATCAATTACGTCGGTTTGAACGCTGTCTCACAAAGCGACGTGCTGGATCGCTTCAAGGAGCGCAAGGTCGGCCTCACCGTGGAAAGCCAGTACGATCCTACAAAAGTTAAGAAGGCCGAAGTCACCGTTAAAGAGCTCCTGGCCGAACATGGACACCAATTTGCCACGGTGCGCACTGAAGTTCGACCTATCCCGCCGGCCGCCGTGGCCGTCACTTTCGTGGTGAAAGAAGGCCCCAAGGTCAAGGTCGGGCGAATTCGTTTTGAGGGCAACAAGAAGCTAAAAGCGCGCGACCTTCGACGCGCCATGAAGAACCTCAAGCCGATAGGCATCCCGCATTCGATCGTGCTCGAAAGTGTCTTCGCCAAGACCTATGACGCCAGCAAACTCAGCGAAGACACTGAGCGCGTACGTGACGCATACCAGCAGAAGGGGTACTTCAAGGCGCTCATCCAGGACCCGAAGACGCAGATTCACGACACCCATAGCCGGTTTCGCATTCCGCTCGTCCAGCACGGCACCGGAAAAGCCGTGGACATTACGATCCCGGTAGAAGAGGGCGATCGCTATCGCCTGGGCACGATCACGTTCAAGAACAATAAGGCGGTAAGGAATATTCAGGCGCTGCGCGGCCTTTTCCCCATGAAAGACGGGGACATCTTCAACGTATCGCTGGTGCGCAAGGGCATTGAGAACCTCCGCAAGGCCTACGGCGAGATGGGCTACATCAACTTTACCGCGGTACCTGACACAAAGATTGATGAAGACAAGAAACAGATCAACCTGGATATAGACATTGACGAAGGTAAACCGTTCTACGTACGGCGAATTGAATTCCAGGGGAATACGACAACCCGCGATAAAGTCATCCGGCGCGAGCTGGCCATCGAGGAGGGTCAGGTATACAACACGCGCTATTGGGAGTTGAGCCTGCTGCGCCTTAACCAGCTCAATTATTTTGAGCAGCTCAAGCCTGAGGACGCGACCGAACGCAAGCTCAACGAGCAGGAAGGAACCGTGGACCTGACGCTCAAAGTGAAAGAAAAGGGTAAGAACAGCATTCAGCTTACCGGAGGCGTCAGTGGTTTGGAGGGATCTTTCATTGGGCTCAGCTACACGACCAATAATTTTTTGGGACTGGGCGAAACCCTGCAGCTACAGGCGAGTGTCGGTAATTTAATGCGTAGCCTTTTGTTTGGCTTCACTGAACCATACATGTTCGACAGGCCGCTGGAGACGGGATTCACCGTCTATAACAACCGCATCAACTACAACCAGGCAAGGCAGGAGCAGGTACTTTTTGGGCAACGGCTTAACCTGCCGCAGCAGGTGCTGAACACGCTGCAGAACTTCACCCAAAACAGCACCGGCTTCACGGTATCTGCCAGTTACCCGTTACACCGCTCATTTAAGCGGGTCGGCATCACCTACCAGTTTGACAAATCCAGCATCAACACTTTTAGCGACGCCTCCACCAATCTGTTTGAATTTCTTGCATTCCGGGGGATCGCTGGACCTTCGGCGCTGAACGGAATTATCACCAGCAGGATCACTCCGAGTTTTTCTTTCAGCACCATTAACAACCCGATGCGGCCACATACTGGCCAAAGCTTTTTCGCGGCGGTCGATTTCGCCGGCCTAGGTGGAACGGTGCGGTCCATCCGTCCGATTGTGCAGTACAAGCGCTTCGTGCCCGTCAATCACGATCGCAACACCATCGGTTTCAACGTGCTGGGTTCTTTCATCTCCGGTTACGCGGGACTGGTAGCGCCGCCTCAGAGCCGCTTCTATATGGGCGGCGATAATGACTTGCGGGGCTTCGATATCCGTTCCATTTCACCAGTTACCTTCTTGCCCGATCGCGGCAACATCACGCTCACAAACCCCGACGGGACGCCGGTGCCACGTGATCCGTCGAATCCAAGGGCCGGATCTATCACCATCCCCATCCCGGTGGATCGGATTGTGTTTCCTGGCGGCGACACGAACATTGTGGGCAACGTGGAGTACCGGATTCCGATCGTCGGCCCGGTCACGCTGGCGCCATTTGCCGATGTTGGCTTTGACGGCATCGCGCGAACGTCGCAATTACGTATCAATAGCGGACAGTTGGCAGACATCAACAACACACAATTTGGGTGTCCTGCCCTGAACGCGGCTTTCAATTGCATCGGTGGCCAGAAGTTGAAGTTTCCTGCCAATTTAAGTCCCGTGTCTGGGACCAACTTCATTCCACGTGTTTCCACCGGATTGGAACTGCAGGTGATCATGCCCATCGTGAACGCCCCGTTCCGTATCTACTGGGCATACAATCCTTTACGGTTAGACACGTTTACTGGCAGCCCGACCCCGATCACGCGCAGCATGTTTCCGCCTGGAGGGGCTGGCGATTTTACCTTCCAGCAAGCGACCTCGCTGTTCTCACCTGCATACATACTGCGGGAGCCCAGAAAAACCTTCCGGTTTACGGTCAGCACGACCTTCTGAGCCGGCGAGAGAAGGGTTTGACCTGACCCTAGGCTGTACCTATAATGAGGCTACTAAGGCCGGGAAAATAGCATAGCGCGGCAGTACTGTGACGAGACAGGCAAACCTGGAGCATCCATTCTGCTCTTGATGAATTCCCGGAACGATTTCCCAAGGAGTGCAAGTTAGCCAATGACAAGCAAGTTTCTACGTTTCGCGTTCGCAACATGTGTACTCAGTTTGACTGCGTGGGCGCAAGGTAACGCCCAGACCGCCTCAGCGACTCCTCCCGCTGATCCTGCTCCAGCGGCGGCCGCCCCAGCTCCGAGCACCGCCTCTCCGAGCGCCCCCACGGCTGTATCTGGTGTGCGCATCGGCATTATCAACATGCAGCAGGCAATTTTTGCCAGCAATGAAGGCCGCCGTGATTTTGACGCCTTGACCAAGAAATTCGAGCCCAAGCAGGGCGAGTTGAAGAACATGAACGATGAGGTGGAGAGCTTGAAGAAGCAGCTCAACACACAAGGCGAAAAGCTCAACGAGGAATCACGCGCCAGTCTGGTTAAGACCATTGAATCAAAGCAGAAGTCACTGCAGCGCTCGTTGGAGGACGCGCAATCTGATTTTCAGGCGCAGCAGAATGAAGTTCTGAACCGCGTAGGCGCCAAGATGATGAACGTGCTCGACAAGTATGCCAAGGAAAACGGTTACGCGTTGATCCTGGATGTCTCCAACCAGAACAGCCCAGTGTTGTGGGCTGGGGCATCAACTGATGTGACCAAGGCAATCGTTGACGACTACAACACCGTTTCTGGCGTGGCCGCTCCGGCGGCTTCGACGCCATCGGCACCCTCGGCGACGCGCTCAACCGTACCCCGCGTAAACACCGCAAGGCCGGCGAGCAAGCCCACTCCGGGCACTACGCCGACTACGCCACCCAAGAAGTAATCCGAAAGGATGATTTTTCAAGAGCCGCGCATTCGCGCGGCTTTTCTTTTTGCCGCGACACCCAACGGCTTCCAAAAGTTCCCTTTGGAAGACGCAAAAGAGCAGGTTTTGTTACTACATTTGATCGCAGAACTCGTCTCGACGGTGTCTTTAGCAGCAGGAGGACACCAATGTTTGAGCAAAGTTGCCTTGAGTACGCCGAAGATCGCCGAGGAGTGGCTGCGCTGTTTTCCTTTGGAATTCAATTGTGTGCGTTGAGCCTGCTCGTTCTATTGCCTATGCTCTACACGCATCCTGTTCCGAAAAACTTCTTGCGTACGCTGTTTGTACCGATGGCGCCTCTTCCTGCTGCCCCAACTCCGCACACATCTGAAACCACGACCCAGCACACTGGAGCACACGGGGGAATCAGCGTCATGTCGGTGCACACTGTCCACCGAATTCCGAACCCTTTCCCTGGTGACACAGATAGCGCGAGCCCTCCATCTATTGGAGATATCAGCCAAACGGGAACGGAGGGTCCGGGGGCCGGGGTACCCGGAATACTCCGCTCAATCGGTACCGCAATGCCGCCGCGGGCCGCTAGTGCTCCGCACCATGCAGTAACGGTTTCCACGGGTGTAATGCAGGGTCATCTCGTCAGGCCAGTACAGCCTGTTTACCCTCCGCTGGCTCGGTCGGCGCACATACAGGGTGCAGTCGTTCTTGGCGCCGTCATCAGCCGTGAAGGTTCGGTTGAAGGATTGCACCTGGAGAGCGGACATCCGATGCTGGTAAAGGCTGCGATGGATGCTGTCCGGCAGTGGCGCTATCGCCCGTATCTGCTGAACGGCTTACCGGTACAGGTAGAGACGCAAATCACAGTCATTTTTTCTCTCCATGACAACTGAGCGACCATCGGGTGGCAATGCTCTGGTTATAATCGCGGCACGACTTCTATTCTCTTATGACCAGTTCACGTCCCACCTGGGCGGAGATATCACTTCGCGCACTACGGAAAAATTTTGAGACGATTCAACAAATCGTGGGCGGGAATGCCAGCGTGTGCGCGGTGGTCAAGGCCAATGCTTACGGCCACGGCGCCGTCGAGTGTGCGCGGGCGCTGGGGTCCGCAGGGGCGCAGTGGTTCGGCGTGACCTCGACCGATGAGGGACTGGAACTGAGGGAGGCGGGAATAGCCGGCCGCATTCTGCTCATGACCGGCTTCTGGCGGGGCGACGAACCGGAATTAATTCGCGCCAGACTGACGCCCGCAGTATGGGAAGGTTGGCACCTGGAGGCGCTGCAGCAGGCGGCGAAAAGAGGCCCTGATCCAGTGCCGGTTCATCTGAAAGTAGATACCGGGATGGCGCGCCTGGGAGTGTCCATGCCTGAGTTGCCGAATTCTTTGGGGCGGCTGCGATCGGCTTCCAATCTGGTGCTGGAAGGAGTGTTTACCCACCTGGCTTCGGCGGAGACGTCAGGAGCTGCGGATGTTTCTGCACAGATAAAGCAATTTGGACAGGCGATTCGGTTGGTAGAGCAGGGGGGGTTCGCGCCCAAGTATTACCACATTGCGAACAGCGCGGCGATTGTGACCTGCCCGGAAACTTGGGAAATAAAGCGCTCACAATCCAACAACCTGGTGCGGCCTGGGATCTCGCTGTATGGCTATTCGTTGCCGCTGGGTAGCCCTGGCGGAAAGGAGAAACGCTCGGCGACGAGGGCAATTGAGGTCGAACCGGTGCTTTCCTGGAAGACCAGAGTTATCTCCCTCCGGACGGTGTCCACGGGACAGCACGTTGGCTATAACGGCACATACGTCGCCGGGCGTGAGTCACGGTTGGCCGTTTTGCCAGTGGGTTACGCCGATGGACTCAACCGGATGCTTTCCTCGCGCGGCCGCGTCATTGTTCGTGGGAAGTACGCACCTATTGTCGGCCGCGTCTCCATGGATATCACGTTGGTAGATGTCACCGATGTTCCGCATACAGAGACCGGGGACGAAGTGCTGCTCATCGGAGCGTCGGGCGACCTCAGCATCACGGCCTGGGAGCACGCGCAGATAGCCTCGACGATCCCATACGAAATTCTGTGCAATGTTTCCAGCCGAGTCCCGCGCCTCTACGTGGACTGACGGCAACGATGCCATTGCGATATCTTGAATAGATGGCCCGTCCGTACCAGAAGTGGATGCATTCATGGGAGACTCGGCTTGCAAACCGAGACAACAATCGGGTAGTGCGGCCTCTTGACTGGGGGTTGGACTGGACGCAGAGCTGGCCGTGCCGCAACGGAGCAGACCTTAATGATGGCGATCCGGGAAACATCGTTACCGCATTGAATCAGCAGATTCTGACGAACAGCGATAAGTTCTTCGCGTACGAGACGCCTACCGACTTTCGATTGGAAGAGGCCGTAAAACCATTCACCACAAAGGGCACGACGGTTCACCAAGGAACGGGTAACAGCGCAGTGGGCCCACAGAATTTGCGGTTCAGCTCCGCGGTGCGCACGCCATTCGAAGAGAACAACCAAGTTGTCGCACGCTGGTTTCCGGAGCGGCATTCTTCGCGAACTGCCTATGCGGCGAAGAAGGCTGTAGTCGTGCTGCCGCAGTGGAACGCCGACGCCGAGAGCCACCTGGGGCTGTGCCGCTTATTCAGCTTTTTGGGAATCGCGGCCTTGCGTCTTAGTTTGCCGTATCACGACTTCCGCAAGCCGCCCGAGATTGAGCGCGCCGATTATGCCGTTTCTGCCAATGTTGGCCGCACGATTGATGCGGCGCGGCAAGCGGTGATTGATACCCGCTCCTGTCTGGACTGGCTGCAATCACAAGGCTACGAGCAGCTGGGGATTGTGGGGACGAGCCTGGGATCGTGCTATGCCTTCATCGCTGCCGCGCATGATCCACGACTGCGCGTCTGCGCCTTCAACCACGCCTCCACTTACTTCGCTGACGTGGTCTGGGCGGGGCAATCAACGCGCCACATTCGCGCGGGAATAGAAAACGACATTGACCTTGAGCGCTTGCGACGAGCGTGGCTGGTGATCAGCCCGATGGCGTATTTCGATCAGTTTGAACGCCGCGCGTCTTCTGACCGCGGCTGCCGGCAGTCGTTGATCGTGTATGCAACATACGATCTGACCTTCCCGCCAGAACTCTCGCGCGAAATCATTGCTGAGTTCCGCCGACGTGATTTGCAGCATGAGATCGCGGTCCTGCCCTGTGGGCATTACAGCAGCGGTGAAATGCCCTACAAGTATTTGGACGGATTTTATTTGTCGCGATTCTTGAAGCGGGCTTTCACCAAACTGGGAGAACAATAACTAGATCTTTACTGGGCTGGCTCTCCGGCTTCGGCGTCGCTCTTCAATTTTTGCCAACATGGAATCTATTGCGGCAGCGCTGTTCACCAGTTCCATCTTCACCGATACTACCGCAAGCGGCTCGAGCTGCGAGCGCAATGTCCCTAGATTGATTTCGTCTTTCTCGGTGGTAACGAATCCCCCGGCCTCGCTCTGCTCCCGCAGCCTAAGCAGCTCGCGGACGTCGGCCTCGCTGTAGTGATGATGATCGCCGTAACTGGCTTCGGCAGCAGGCCCGATTCCTGCCATTCGCAGCTGCACGAAAAAACTCTCTGGGCGAGCGATGCCGCAAAATGCCACTGGATTATGGGGCACGTCTTTAGGAGGCAGAATGCCCCTGGGCGCGCGCCAGACCATCTTTCCTTCAACAGGAAAGTCGGAAGCTTGAGCCGCTGCAGTAAGCACCACAGCATCCGCGCGCTGTAAGGAGGTAAGTGGCTCGCGCAGGCGGCCAGCGGGCAGCAGGCGATCGCGAGCGTCGGCGGCAGTGACCATCACAATTTCAAACTCTCGAGCCAGGCTGCGGTGCTGGAAACCATCGTCGAGCAGGTGAAATTGCGGCCCGAACTTTCGCTCAGCGAAGCGTCCTGCTTCGTACCGGTCCTCTCCCACGACGACAGGAACCCCCAGTCGTCGCGCAATCAGCAGCGGTTCGTCACCAAAATCGAGCGGCGATCCAACGGGACCAACCAAGGCCACGCCCCGCGACTTGCGCCCATAGCCGCGAGAGAGGACATCAAACGGAATGCCACGTGCCTTCAGCAATTGTCCGAGAAGAATGACAAAGGGGGTTTTGCCGGAGCCACCCACTGACAAATTCCCGACACTGATAGTCGGGCCTTCAAGATGACGGGCACGGAGACTGCCGCGGTCGTAAAGCACATTTCGCGCCCGCACGCCTGCAGCAAACACCGAGCTGAGGAGACTAGCAGCAGGCAGCATCATCGGTGACGGTTAGAATTACCGGCCGCAACCGGCTCTGGTTCTGCGCTGGACGAAGGGAACAGAGGCTCCAACAACTGGAGCGTCCGTTCGGTTGCTCCCGATCGTGAACGCAATGTCTCTAGCGCGCGCTGGCCCAGAATTCGGCGTTGCTGCTCGTCAGCGAGAAGGTCCATAAAAACCAGTGGAAGCTCCGCGGCGCCGACCACCTTCAGCGCTCCGGAATCGCGGAACAGATTGACCATTTCGCGGAAATTCTCGGTGTGTGGCCCGACCATTACCGGCGCGCCGTGCTGCGCGGCTTCCAGGATGTTGTGCCCACCCCGCTCGGCGAGGCTGCCCCCAACAAACGCGATGGTAGCCAGCGAATATGCCGCAGCCAACTCACCAATGCTGTCCAAGAGGAAAACACCGCCGGCAATTGGCTGATTTGGGTCCCAGAGTGACCGCCGCCAACTTTTGATTCCTAACGACGAGATCAGCTCGGCGACTTTCTTGAAGCGCTCAGGATGGCGCGGCGCCAGAATCATGACAGCATCCGGATAGCGGGCCAGCACAATCTCGAAGGCCCGCAACAGGAGCGGCTCTTCGCCCTCTACCGTGCTGCCGCAGACCAGCACCGGCCCGGCATTTGAGCGCTCAAACGCAGACTCCAGCTCCGCGATGAGCGGCGGTGGGGCAGGTAGTGCAATGTCAAACTTCAGATTTCCAGCGACAGCAGTCCGGGCAGCGGAGGCGCCGATCGCCAGCAGGCGGCGATAGTCCTCTTCTGTTTGCGCCAGAATCAGATCGATATTCTGGAGGACACGGCCCAGCCAGCGCCTTATACGCCGATATCCCGGAAAAGATCGGTCGGAAATGCGGGCGTTCACCACCGCGATGCGCGCGCCGGATGCGTGCGCCAGCCGGAGAAAATTCGGCCAAAGTTCTGTCTCTGCGATCACCACCAGCCGTGGCCGGAGCGCTCGCAAGTACGCACGTATCGCAAAGGGAAAATCCAGAGGAAAATAAAAGACGTTGGCGTCGCCGAAACGTTGTCGTGCAAGCCGCTGGCCCGTAGCCGTTGTCGTCGAGATCACTATCTGAGTTTCGGGATGCCGCTCGCGTAGCTTATTGACCAAACCGCTGATCGCAATCACCTCGCCCACTGAGACGGCATGAACCCAAATGTTGTCTGCGGCCGCGGGGCGCAGCCGGCCGGGTATCATCCCGAACCTCTCCAGCAATCCCTCGCGATACTTGCCCTGACGCAGCATCTGAAATAACCAGTAAGGCGAGGTTATGAGCAGCCAGAGTGCCAAGGCCAGTGTGTAAATGAAATACATGGGTAAGGGCCATTCTACAAGCATGGAGCGGGCCTGCCGGATGGAGGATAATCGGAACATGCGTTCCCTAATGTATTTAACCCTGCCAGTGGCGGTCAGCATTTCGCTTTGCCTGGCCGCGGTCGGTAAGACCAAAGAATTTGTCGTGCCTGAGGTGCATCCTGCCGCGACCTATCCGGCACATGACGAGCACAAGGACGAGCGGGTCACGATCGCCATTGATCCTTATGACACGCCTGAAAAGCAGGCTATCTTCTCTGTGCCATATCGTGAGCACGACCTGCTGCCAGTAAGACTGATTGTTACCAACGACGGCGATGAGCCGATCACGTTCACCGATCTGCAGGTGCGGCTGATCACCGCCCACCGCACAAAAATCACGGCAGCCACCAACGATGACCTCTATCGGCGGATATCCAATCCGCAACGCAACGACCGCCCCAGAGTTAATCCACTGCCCTGGCCCCGCGGGAAGATGAAGGGAACCGTGAGCCAACAAGTTCGAGATGAGCTTGATCGCGCGCAGTTTGCCGCCCGTGCCGTGGAGCCCCACTCCACCCGGGCGGGATTTGTTTTTTTTGATCTGGAGGGAATCTCCACCCCCTTGACCGGAGCAGTTGTGGATGTGACCGGGGCGCATAACGCCAAAGGCGGCGAACTTCTCTACTTCGAGGTCCCGCTGGATAAGTACTTGAATGTCGGGTCCGGCACGAAATAACCGGCCGCTACCCCACGATATAATCACTGTTTATGGTAACCACGCCGGAACGGACGGTTGCAGCGGCCTCGGGATATGAGCCCGTCATTGGGCTCGAGGTGCACGTCCAGCTTCTGACAGCGACCAAGATTTTCTGTTCGTGCTCCACCCGCTTTGGCGCCACTCCCAACAGCAACACCTGTCCGGTGTGCCTGGGCTGGCCCGGCGCACTGCCAGTGCTCAATCGCAAGGTGGTGGAGTTTGCGGTGCTGGCGGCAATGTCGTTGAATTGCCGCATCAACGAAACCTCGATTTTTGCCCGAAAGAACTACTTCTATCCCGACCTGCCCAAGGGATACCAGATCTCACAATACGATAAGCCGCTCTCCGAGCATGGCTTCATTGAGATTCCCAGTAATGGCGGACGTAAGAAGATTGGCATCACGCGCGTTCACTTGGAGGAAGACGCAGGCAAGAGCCTGCACGAGGGCTTTCCCGATTCGTCTGAGAAGACCTATCTGGACCTCAACCGCTGCGGTGTGCCGCTGATTGAGATCGTCAGCGAACCTGACATCGCCTCTCCCGACGAAGCTTACGAATACCTCACGCGGCTGAAGGAGATCATCCTCTACACCGGCGTGAGCGACGTGAACATGGAGGAAGGGTCGCTGCGTTGTGACGCTAATGTGAGCGTGCGTCCGCGGGGGCAGAAAGCGTTCGGCACCAAGACTGAAGTGAAGAACGTCAATTCATTTCGCTTTATACGGCTGGCGCTGGAGTATGAGATCGAACGACACATCGAGGTACTCGAGTCAGGGGGGCGGATAATCCAGGAAACGCGGCTTTTCAATTCCAATGAGGGCAAGACTTATGGAATGCGCTCCAAGGAGCAGGCCCACGATTACCGTTACTTTCCCGAGCCTGATCTGCTGCCGTTAGTGGTGGACCCGAAATGGCAGGCTCAAATTCGAGAGCAGCTTCCGGAACTGCCCGAGGCGCGCCGGGCACGCATGGTAAGCGAGTTCGGCATCACCGAGCAGGATGCCGGCGTGTTGACCGTGACCAGGTCATTGGCTGATCAGTTCGAAGAAGCGGCGCGCGCGGCAAAAAATCCCAAGCGCGTTGCGAACCTTGTGCAGAGCGAACTGATGGGCCGGCTGAAAGCTCGAAGCCTGGAAATTGAACAGTCGCCCATCTCCATGAAGGGTGTGGCGATGTCGGCTGACCTGGTGGAGGCGGGCACGATTTCCGGCAAGATGCTGAAGGACCTTTACGACCTCGCATTTGAGCGCGGGCAGGACTTCCCGGCCATTTACGAAAAGGAAAAGCCGCAGCAGATCACGGACAGCGCTGCAATCGACAAGATCATCGACGAAGTCATAGCGGCGAATCCCAAGCAGCTGGAGCAATACCGGGCGGGTAAAAAGACGGTGATGGGATTTTTTGTCGGGCAGGTGATGAAACTCTCCAAGGGCCAAGCCAATCCCAGACTGGTTAATGAGCTGCTGGAAAAGAAGCTGTCTTAGGAAATCCTCACCCCAAAGGACGAAGCTTCCAAAGAAAATCGGGCACGTGTTCTCCTCAGATCGAAGCGTGCTGGAACGTAGCCGGTCAGTCTACGGGCCCGGCGCTGTCATATAGCTTTATCAGGCGGTCAGGAGTGACGCGGTAGATAGCGTAGCCGGCGCCGGCATCGGAGATCTCATGGAAGAGCAGCTCCCCGCGGCCGTCGCCGTCCGCATCCACGGCATCAATCAGCTCTAATCGCGGAATCTCATCCGCGTGGCGGCTGTCGGTTACAGAGGAAAAGATCTGTCGCAGCTCGCCGTAGAGATCCATCTTTCCAACAATCGTAATGTAGGCCTGAACGCCCGAGTCCGTTCCAGGGGCGGGACGTTGTCGAGTGCGGCTGCTCGCGCCAGCGGAGCCAGTGAAGAGATTCGCCGTTGTCATATAGATAAAAACGGGTTGGTTGCTTAGATCAACGTCAAACACATGAAAAGCACCCGGCGTCAGTTGTGCGGAAACGAAGTTGGGCATTCGCAGTTTTTCGTACTTGACCACTTCACTTTGCGCGAACCCCTGCATTTTTTTCGTGAAGTCGCGCTCCTCTCCGGGCTTGAGCTGCCATAGAAATGAACGGGACTCGGGACCACCGGCGTCGGAGATCGCGGGAAGCAGCTGCGGCTTGGGAGCGCTCCGCGGTGCAGGAGCGGTGTCTTTAGTCGCGGAATTAGCTGCCGCCGCGGGTGCGGCAGTACCAGATAATTTGGTCTCAGACGATGGCTTCTCGGAGACTATTGGCTGTTTACCCCGACGCAGCACCGGACGATTGGGATCATCCTCAGTCGAGGTCGAGCTGGCAGGCTGCGAATTTGGCGCTGGTGAGGCGCTCGGGGTCGGCGGCGGCGGGGACGCAGGGGCAGGTTTCTCCGGAGAAGGGTTTGCCGCCTGGGGAGGCGAACTGCCGGGCCGCCGCAATACTGGCGGCTTATCTTCATCGTCGCGGCGTTTCGGTGCTTCCACTTTCGCTGCCTTGGCTGCTTGAGCAGCGCCCGCCGGCTCCCATTCGCCGCGTGCGTCCCATACACCATTAATCTGCTCCGCAGGACCAACTGTAAACAGGCCAGCAGGAACACCACTGTGCTGGGCTTCATAAACTACCCCGGGCTCCAATGCCATAGGGCGAGGATCAGCATGGTAGAGGCCAGCGTCATAGAACTTGCCATTGACCATGATGGCGATCGGCAGCAGACGAGCGCTGCCGCCGGTAAATTGCACCAGCGCGATAGCCCGGGGTCCTTTGGACTGTTGCGCAGTGCGGCCGAATTGCGCCAGCACAGGAACGGCCAAGGATCCAAAGACGATTGCGAGGCAGATGACGGTCCGTCGGGCGATGCGATATAAAGATTGCGGTGTTGAACCGGCCGGTCTGGTAGGGGAAAACATGGAAGCCAATGAGAAAGCGCCTGATTTCAGTTTACCTGACCAAAATGGCGAGCAGGTATCGCTGAAGGATTTTCGTGGCAAAACTGTAGTGCTGTTCTTCTTTCCCAAGGCCGATACGCCCGGCTGAACCATAGAAGCGTGCGGGTTCCGCGACGCATACAAAAAGCTGCAGAAGACAGGCGCTGTCATCCTCGGCATCTCCGCAGATCCGCCTGCGCGACAGAAGAAATTTGAAGAGAAGTACGACTTGCCTTACACACTTTTGTCCGACGTGGACAAGAAGGTCGGCGACGCTTTCGGCGTGATCAAAGAGAAAAATATGTATGGCAACAAAGTGATGGGCATTGAACGCACGACATTCATTATCGGCCCTGACGGAAAGATCGTCCGTGTGTTTCCCAAGGTCAAAGCTGAGGGTCACGCGGCAGAAGTGCTGGAGGCGCTAAAGGGACCAGCTTAATAGCAGGGCAAAACAAGGCACGGCCCGGCTTGCGCCGGGCTGTGAAATTATATTTGCCACAGAAGTAAACTACTGGGCTTTAGTTTTGGACGTTTTTGTACGCGAGGCGGTCATTCCCGACCCGGTTACCTTAAACGTAAGCAACGCCTCGGCTGGCACTACGGCTTCCTGCTTCCCGGTATAGGCGGCCACGCCTGTACCCGCGGCGCCACCAGCCATAGTTCCAATAGCCGCGCCTTTGCCGCCCCCGGCAATGGCGCCGATCACAGCGCCCGCCGCCGCACCACCGCCAATCTTTTCAGCATTGCTGCGCGTGTGGCTCTTGCCTTGCTGGCGGACAGCAGTGGTATTCAGAGCTACGTTCTGGTCGCCCAGGCTGATTGAGGTCAGCCGCAGCGTGAGCTGTCCGGGAGCATGCAGCCGGCCGCTGGGTTTCGCTGCGGTCACTTTTCCCGAGACTGGAGTACCCTTCTTCGCAATCACCTTTCCGTCCACCACTAAATCCTTCGCCAGCGTGGCTTGGAAGGTGTCGCCAGGTTTAGCTGTGGCCGAACTTATCTCTGACGAAACGCGCACCGGAACTACCGTACCTGCGGGGATCTGTGCACTGGCGAGCAGCGCCAGTCCCAGTATCACGGCGAGCACTTTCAAGCTTCTGCGGAACATTCGTCCTCCTTCATACCAAGCAAAGACTGCAGTATGCAGCACGGTTGTAGGATGCAAGAGGCTGGGCTGCTGTTCGCCCCAACTTGAGAGTTGGGCCTTAGTTCCCTCGGGCTGGTGTCTGCTCGATTTTGAGCTGGCGCATCAGCAGCCTGACGACCAGGCCGTCGTACTGGGTCCCACTCAGGCGATCCAGCTCCGCCAAGGCTTTTTCCGGAGTGCGGGCGGCTGCGAAGGGCTGGTCAGTGGTCATGTTTACGTATGCATCGGCCACGTGAAGAATGCGCGCGCCGAGTGGGATCTGCTCGCCACTCAGAGCAGCGGGATACCCGCTGCCATCGAATGCCTCATGATGGTGCTCCACCCATTCTCTATAACGGTCGCTGCGCGGAATAGTCGCCAGTATTTCGGCCCCGACTTTGGGGTGCATCTTCACTAGATAATATTCGTCGTCAGTTAACGGTCCAGGCTTGTTCAAGATCTTTTCGGGTAGAAAGATCTTTCCGACATCGTGAACACGGGCGGCATAGGTAAGATCTGACAACTCGTCGGGAGAAAGGCCGAGCTCGTGGCCGATCAACCGCGCGTACTTCGCAACCGATTCGCCATGGCTGGCAGCGTGTACTTCGCGAGTCTCGGCCGCGCGGCACAGCGCTTCAATCGCTCCCTTGAGGATCTCTGGATCGCACTCTTCACCCTCGCCATTGAATTTCTTGAGGGTGATAATCAACTCTTCCGCGTATTCGGGCCCGGTGTGTTCACGTTGTAAAAAACCTTCGATGTAGCCAGAGATGAGTTGCTTCTGCACCGCGGCGGTTTCCTCTTGCGGAAATTCTTCGGCGGTAGAAACGCGGTTTCCACCGGCATGTTTGGAGACATACATGCCCGCGTCTGCGACCCGCAGGATGTCCTCCGCGGTAGAGCCGTGCAGAGGGAAACTTCCGACCCCAAAGCTACCGGTAACATGGTGCTCGTTCAGCATAGGGTCAGTGGCGATCCATAAGCGCAGACGCTCAGAAAGAATTTGCGCCTGCTCGACCCCGGTCTCTGGCATCAACACGACGAATTCGTCTCCGCCATAGCGGGCGACCACGTTAGATTGCCGGCATTTCTGCTCCAGAAGCCGGCCTACGCGTGCCAATACTAAATCGCCTTCTAGATGGCCCTGGGTGTCATTTATCTGCTTGAATTTATCCAGGTCGAGGAGAACAACGGAGAATGGGCGCCCAGAGCGCGAAGCGCGCTTCCATTCCGAACTCAACGCTTCCCAGAAAAAGCGCCGAGTCTTGATGCCGGTAAGGCCATCGGTAATTGACTGCTGTTGCATCTTCTGGAACACAAAAGCATTGTGCAAAGCGGTGGCCAGCAGATCGGCCAAGGTATTCATGATCAGAAGGTCTTGCGGAGTGAAGGCGTTCTCTCGCCGGCTCTCAATATTGAGTACTCCCAGCAAGCTGTCCCCGTAGGTGATAGGCAGGCAAAGCGACGACTTAGCATCCTCCAGTATGCCCACCAACTGCCCTTCGGCAGTATTTTGTGTCAGTACAGTTTCATTGGTGCGCGCCACACGCCCCATGGTGCCGACGCCCAGCGGTATTCGCCGGCCCAAGGCCTTGGCGGTAGTGCCGGCTTCGGCCTTGATTTCGATGTCCTTGGTGGCATAGTCGAGAATGCCGATGCCAATGTGGTCAAACTGGAAATTTTTCTGAATTTCGGCCACGATTCCTGACAGCATCTGCTCGGCGTGCTCACTGGAGATTGCGGTGTTTGAGACGTTGTTCAAAAAGTCCAAATGGCGCGCTCGCAGTTGCTCCTCGCTGAACAAGCGAGCATTCTCCACGGCCACTGAAACTTGGCCGGCCGCCGTCCGCAGCACTTCAAGATCGCGCTCGTCGTAGGCAAACTCGCGCTCCAAGCTCATGGCCGCCATTACTCCAGCCGCTTTGCCATTCACCAGGATGGGAACGCCGCAATAACACTTGGCAGGCCTGCCCGGCACAAACGAGACACCGTGCTGCTCGCGAACTTTTTCCAGATCAGAGCGCACCAATAGCGGCTCACCCGAACGAATAATGTATTCCGTAATTCCGTTCCCCATTTTGCGCAAGCGCCGGGGCTGGGTTTCGCCGCCAATAACTTCCAACTCGAAATGGATCTCGTCACCGCGCTGGAACGCGATGTAGAAATTGCTGGTGTCGAACAGTTGGCCCAGCTCCTTATGCATCGCGCGGAGGATTTCGTCCTTGTCCAAACGCGAGCTGATTGCCTGCCCGATCTCCGTAAGCAGCGCGTATTCTTTCGACCGGCGGTGAGCATCGTGCATCACCACATAATTTTCCAGGGTCATGCCGATCTGCAGGCCTACGCCAAGCAGCAGACGGGTTTGAGACGAACTGGTCAATTTCCGCACGGCATGAGGAAAAAGCACCACTCCGAAATTGTTCTCGCGAGTTTGCAGGCTGAGGACGCTTAGGTTGCGAATGCCTTCAGCAAGAAGAATTTCCTTCACCTTTGCCGAACGAGCAGCGCCGGTGGAGGCGGGCGCCGACATCAGCGGCAAATCCCGGACGGTGGCCAATCCACCACCGCGATTGGCCAATTCGCACAGATACTCGCCGCCGCCCGCCTCCTGCAACTTGTGGAGGAATTCCGGCGAGAAACCCTGTTGAGTGGAGGGCAGCAAAGTCCGCCAGCGGCCCACGGTCAGGAGGCAAGCTCGCGACGCCGGGATCAGCTTTACCAGGCGGTCAAGAATCTTCCCCAGGATAGGAGCCAGTTGCTCGGGTGAGAGCAGATGATCGGGCTCGACTTCGAGCGTGGAAAATGCCAACGCATTTTCCTGGACCGCGCGCCGCTCGTTTTCAAACAGCACCATCAACATGCCGACGCCCAATAACATCTGCGGAATCGGCCCGAGAAAGTGGCCAAATTGGCCGAACATTTGTTCGAAGATGTCATGGAACTGACGGAATCCCAGGAGAAACGCCCACAGCACCAGCGAGAGCGCCAGCAGACGGAACCCCAGAGAATCTCGCTGCTGTGCGTAGCGGTAGAAGCGGATCGCGCAGAAGAGAAGCAACGCGCCCACTCCGACTTCAAGGCGCAGGTGGGGCCGGATTTCAACGTCGAGACGGAAGACACCCCGAACAAAATGGGCCCACAGGTTCCAGACTGCCAGGCTGCTGAGTGCCGCCGCCAAAATCACATCGGAGCGACGCCACTTGAAGGTCTGTTGCTCCATCAGCCGAGTCGAGACATAGATACACATTCCCATCGTCACCAGTAACAAACTGGAGAGGAAATAAACAAATGGCGATTGGTAGGTATAAAAGTTGAGCGCGCCCAGGCAGTAGTAAGCGCAGTAGGCGCCCCAGCCGATCTGCCACGAGCGGAAGTATGCTTCCCGGCTCTGCTGGTAGAGGTAGGTGAAGACGGCAAACAGCAGCAGAGCAACAATTCCAGGGACAATGACAATACTGGCCAGCAACTTCTCCATGCGGCTCCCGCGGCGCTTCCCGCCGCGTCCGGCGGAAACAGAGCGCTATAAGCTTAGCGTGGAAGGGAGACGGGAGCAAACAGTACTGTTTAGGGCTAAGCAGCCCGAATTGGGATAGCTTCCTCTGCTTGCCTTGACGCTGCTTTTGTTCGGCCCGTAACATCGAATTGCTGCAACTTACGGAGAAAGATGGCCCAAACTGCCCCAAATTTGGTGCAATCAGGAGTCCGCGTACGCTTCGCGCCGTCGCCCACCGGTTACCTGCATGTAGGCGGGGCTCGAACCGCACTCTTCAACTGGCTCTTTGCCCGCCACCATAAGGGAACATTGATCTTGCGTATCGAGGACACTGACCTGGAGCGCTCGACTCCGGAGATGGTGGAGGGAATTCTCCAGGGCATGCGCTGGCTCGGACTGGATTGGGATGAGGGCCCTTATTTCCAGACGCAACGCATGGAGCTGTATCGCGCCGCCGCGGAGCGCCTGGTGGCCTCTGGCAATGCGTATTACTGCTTCTGCTCAAAGGAGCAACTGGAAGGCCGGCGCGCCTTGGCGGCGGCAGCAGGACGCCCGCCGAAATACGAGGGCACGTGCCGGAAGATTTCACGAGAAGAGGCAAGCCGGCGTCGAGCAGCGGGAGAGGTCTGCGCAGTGCGCTTTGCTGTGCCGGAGAGTGGGGTCACTGCCTTCGACGATGCTGTCTTTGGGCGGGTAGAATTCGCCAACGCCGAACTCGAGGATTTCGTACTGCTACGCTCGGACGGGGTTCCTACGTATCACCTGAGCGTTGTGACTGACGACATGGACATGGGCATCACTCATATCATCCGGGGCGCCGACCATCTTTCGAATACCCCCAAGCAGGTGTTGCTGTATGCCGCTCTGGGTGCGCCCACGCCAGTGTTCGCGCATGTGCCGCTCATTCTGGGTCCGGACAAGACGCGGCTCAGCAAGCGCCATGGAGCCACCAGCGTGATGGCCTACCGCGACGAGGGGATTGTGCCCGAGGCTTTCCGCAACTTCCTGGCGCTGCTGGGATGGACACCGCCGGATCCGTCAAAGGAAATTCTGGGCGACGCGGAGATGATCTCGCTGTTCAGCCTGGATGCCATTTCCCGATCCGACGCGGTCTTCGACCGTGCCAAGCTGGATTGGTTCAATACAGAATATATTCGCCAGTATCCGGCAGAGAAGTTGCTTCCCTTGATCCAAGAAGAGTGGACAAAGGCGGGAGTGAAACTGGCACACCAAGACCGGCAGTGGGTGCTCTCTACCATCGAGTTGCTGAAGCCGCGGGCGCGCAATTTGAAGGACTTTGCCAACTCATTCCGCGCGTTTTTCACGGATGATTTCTCCGCCGATCCGGCAGCCGTCCAGAAGTTCTTGCAAGACGATGCGGTGCGGCAGATGCTGGCCGAGCTCGGCGCGCGATATGCGACGTCAGGCAATGGATTCACTGAGCAGAGCGCCGAGAAGTTGCTGCGCGATTTTGCCGCCGAGAAGAGCGTAAAAGCCGGGGCTCTGATCAATGGCGCCCGCGTGGCCCTAACCGGACAAGCCGTGGCTCCGAGCCTATTTGCGGTGATGGTGGCTCTTGGAAAAGAACGCACGGTTGCACGGCTGAGGTCGGCCGAGAAGATGGCCCGAGGCTAAATTCTCGACGAAAAATATCTCCTCAACCTTTCGTTCGCTGCAGTTCGCGATAGGCTTCACTTCGGGAAATTCCTGCCTCTTTGGCAACGCGCTTCAGCGCGGCCTTTTCATCGAGTCTCTCTTCAGACATGAGCTGTTTCACACGGCTGCCGATGCTGAGCTTCGGAGTCGCGGAGTGCGCACGTCCATCCCCCTTGCCGATCAGCAGCGTGATCTCGCCCTTGAGGTCGCGCTGCCGAGAGATGTTGAGCAGCTCTTCGGCGGTGCCACGCAGAAACTCTTCGTGAAGTTTGGTGACCTCGCGTGCGATCACTAGCGGCCGTTCCGCGCCGAGGATCTCAACCACATCTTCGAGGCATTCGGTGATGCGATGGGGCGCCTCGTAAAAGACCTGGGTGTGCGGCGAATTGGCAATGCTTTCCAGCACCTCACGGCGCTGTCCTTTTTTGGCAGGAAGAAAGCCGCTGAAACGGAAAGAATCGGGTGGCAAGCCGCTGGCTACCAGACCTGCAAGAAAAGCAGCGGGACCAGGAATTGGCACTACGGGGATGTGGTGCCGGATGGCGAGAGTAATCAGCTTATAGCCTGGATCAGAAATTCCCGGCGTCCCGGCGTCGGTCACCAGCGCGACGCTGGCGCCCTGTTCGAGCTTCATGACCAGTTCGGCTGAGCGCGTGATTTCATTATGCTCGTGATAACTGATGGTGGGCTTGGTGATGCCGTAGTGGTTCAGGAGTATCTGAGTCTGGCGCGTGTCCTCGCAGGCTATGAGGTCAACCGATTTCAGGGTATTGAGCGCGCGCAAGGTGATGTCGCCGAGGTTGCCGATCGGTGTGCCGACCAGATAAAGAGCCGCTTTAGAGGTATTGTGAGTTTCGGAATCAGCAGTGTGCGCCGCTGCCGAATCAAGTTTTGTCGGCCCTGCCATAGCGGGAGTCTAGCATTCCCGTTCAGTCGCATTCAGCCAGCCACTACCCGCGCTCCGGGTGAATTGACGTTCGCCCGAGACGACCCTAGAATCAGAGAAGAACTTTCGCTTGCGAACCGAACCAGGAGTTGGATGCCACTCTACGAATACGAATGCCAAAAGTGCCATCACCGCTTTGAACGCCTTCGGCAGTTCTCTGATCCTCAGGTAACCAAGTGCCCCAAATGCAAGGGACGGGTGGAACAGGTCATCTCGGCGCCTGCGGTGCAGTTCAAAGGATCGGGATGGTATGTAACCGATTACGCTAAAAAATCGTCTGCGCCTCCGTCTTCTTCGGGTAACGACAGCGGCTCTGGGAAATCCGACGAGAAGGCCAGCGACAAGGCTGGCGAGAAGAAAGAGTCCAAGCCAAAGTCAGAAGCTTCCAAGAAGCGCAAAGACTGAGGCGGGTAGTCTTCTGGTAGTTTGCTGCTAGAACAAAAGGCATCAGGTCAGACCTGATGCCTTTTGCCCCTCCAGCCGGCCAACTTAGAGAATTAAGCCACTCGGCGAGTGTCGGCACGATCAGGGTTGCGACGTTCTTCCATAACCGCGCGTCGCCGGCCCGCCAATCCCAAAAGCCCTAACAGTCCGAGCAGCCCCCAGAGTCCTGAGACCGAGCGCCCACTGGTGTTGTCCGGCGTAGTCGTTTGATCGGCGCCAGCAGCCCGACTCGACGCTTTATTCGGTTCTTGATCGGATGTGGTCTGGTCGGCTGCATTGGATTTGTTGGTATTGGCTGCGTCGCCATTTTTGTCAGAGCTCCCCGATGTGGCAGACTTGCCACTTTGTTTGTCGGAGCTGGCCGGGTTACCGCTCTGACCGGGTTGGCTTGACTGGTCGCCGGGCACACTGGGCGAACTCTGGGTGGCTGCCGGCAGAGACCCAGAAACTACCAACAACAATGTGCTGAGAATCCCGACATTCGTCATTTTAGAAATAGACAATCGCATGACAGCCCTCCTCATCTCGCGAAGTCAAACGGATCGGCAGAAGCCCGGGCCTGCGTATTGTTGGGTGAGATTGGGCTGTTAGACGCAGGGATGCCCTGCGGCCAGTCACAGTCTTGGGCTGCGGAGAACCGGCGGGGAGCTGGTTTCAATCAGCCGGCATTGAAGCTGCCTGGTGTTGGCGGCGCGCTTGGATTTCAATGTAGACATTGACCAGCGACACTGCCGCAGGAGTCACGCCAGGAATACGATTGGCGTGGCCCAGAGTACGAGGCCTCACACGTTCCAACTTCTCCTGCATCTCTCGCGAAAGGCCGCTCACACTGCCATAGTCAAACCAATCGGGAATATTGCGCTGTTCGGCTTTTTTCAAGCGCTCAATGGCACGCTGTTGCTGGTCAAGGTAGCCGGCATATTTAATTTCGGTTTCCACCGACTTAAGTTCGTTGCGGATTGAAGAAGCCAAGCGCTGGTTTAACGCTCCCTCCCCATCCGAGCTGAAAAATGAGGGCAGCAGATCGCGCAGCAGGGGGACCAGATCTTCAATTGTGACCTCCGGCCGCTTGAGAACGTGGGCGAAAGTGGTACCCGCGACATTGCCAATTTTGGCGCCAAGATCAGCCGGTAAAGAATTCACCCGTGCAGTTTCGAGCAAGTGCTTCAACCCGGCGAGGCGCTCCTGTTTGGCCAGAAATTCTGTCCACGCCGCATCAGAGATCAGCCCCACCCGCCGGCCGTGAGGAGTGAGCCGCCGGTCGGCGTTGTCGATGCGCAGGTGCAAGCGAAATTCCGCGCGAGAAGTGAACATTCGGTAGGGCTCGTTGGTGCCTTTGCTGATCAGATCGTCAATCAAAATGGCGGTGTAGGCTTCGGTGCGATCAAGCGCGAGGGCTGGTTCACTCTTGACTTTCAGAGCTGCGTTGATTCCCGCCATGAGGCCCTGGCATGCCGCTTCTTCGTAGCCGCTGGTACCGTTGATCTGGCCCGCGAGAAAAAGCCGCTCGATCTGTTTCGTTTCCAGCGTGCGCTCAAGTTCAGTGGGATCAATGGAGTCGTACTCGATGGCATAACCGGGCCGCAACATCTCGGCATTTTCCAGCCCAGGGACTGACTTGATGATCGCGAGCTGCACCTCGACCGGCAGTGATGTGCTCATCCCGTTGACGTAAATCTCGTGCGTGTTCAGGCCTTCAGGCTCGAGGAAGAGCTGGTGAGTTTCCTTGTCTGGAAACTTGACGATTTTGTCCTCAATAGAAGGACAGTAGCGCGGCCCAATGGACTTGATCTGGCCGCTGTACATGGGCGAGCGGTGCACATTTTCACGGATGATGCGGTGCGTCTCGTCGGTGGTATATGCGATGTAACATGGCACTTGGGAATCAGCATGTGCCACGCGCTTGGTACGGAAGCTGAAAGGCGTTGGGTCTGCGTCGCCCGGCTGCAACTGAAAACGCGACCAATCTATGCTCCGGCCGTCCAGGCGGGGAGGAGTTCCGGTCTTCAAGCGGCAGCCCCTTAGCCCGAGGCGCTTAAGACCTTCGCCAAGCAGCACCGATGGCGGTTCGCCGCTGCGCCCGGCTGGATATTGCTGCTCTCCACAGTGGATAAGGCCATTCAGAAATGTGCCCGTCGTGATAACGATGGCGTCCGCCCCCACGGTGCGTCCATCGCGAAGCTTGATGCCTTTGCAGATTCTTGAAGAGTCAGATGGTTCGACGATCAAATCCGCGACTTCCGCCTGCTTGATCTTGAGGTTCGCCTGTGACTCAAGCACTTCCCGCATCTTCAGGCGATATGACTGCTTATCGCACTGGGCTCGCGGCGACCAAACCGCCGGTCCCCGTGATGTGTTCAGCAGACGGAACTGGATACCGACGGCGTCGGTGACTTCGCCCATGATGCCGCCCAGGGCATCCACCTCACGGACGAGATGGCCCTTGGCGATCCCACCCACAGCCGGATTGCAGGACATCTGCGCGATCAAATCGACGTTGAGAGTATAGAGTGCGGTGCGCAAGCCCATGCGGGCGGCTGCCATAGCGGCTTCGCATCCTGCGTGGCCGGCACCGACCACGACTACGTCATATTGTTCCGTGAACTGCATCCTTTTCTATTCTAAACGAGCGCAGGACGGGCGATGTGCTTCGATTAAATGTGGGAGCTGAATCTGCTACATTTGTCCAAGTTCAAATAAAATGAAACCGGTCCCGATCGGAGCGCGCGCCGAGGCCAGCGAAACTGTCGAACACGAGCACACGCTGGCTGCGCACCATCCGCAATTGCCGCCGGTTTATTCCACTCCGAACATGATTCGGTTGATGGAGACGGCTGCGTTCCAGGCGCTTCATCCCTATTGCGCACCGGGCGAGATCACCGTAGGCACGGCCATCCATGTGGAACACCGGGCCGCCACTGGCCTGGGGGCAAACATTCAGGCCGAGGCACTGCTGGAGTCTTTCGATGGTCGCTTCTATGTGCTACGCGTGACCGCCAGGGATGACGTGCAGGAAATTGGTCGAGGCACAGTAACCCGGGCTGCAATTGAGGTAAGCACGTTTCTGGAGCGGGTCCGAACCAAGAACAAGAAATAGTGCGCGCATGAACAACGTAGAACTGCAACCCAAGGCTGAGTTGTTTCGGGCCATGCACGGTGGCCCCGCCATACTCGTTTTGCCTAACGCCTGGGACGTGGCTAGCGCGCGAGTTCTGGAACAAGCCGGGATGCAAGCTATAGCCACAACCAGCGCCGGAATCGCTTTCTCACTCGGCTACCCCGATGGGCAACGCATCTCGCGCGACGAAATGATCGCGGCCGTAGCGCGGATTGCGAAGGCGGTGAAAGTCCCGGTAACGGCGGACGTGGAAGCAGGGTATGGCAATCGCGCACAAGATGCGGCACGAACCGCCAAAGCGGTGATGGAGGCGGGAGCAGTGGGCATAAATCTGGAGGACAGCACCGGCAATCCTGAGCGTCCCCTGGTTGATCTTCCGCTTGCCGTGGAAAAGATCAAAGCAGTGAGGGAGGCTGGCCGCGCTGCCGGCGTGGCGTTGGTAATCAACGCCCGCACCGATGTTTACCTGGAGAACGTAGGGGCGCCGGAAACCCGCTTCGACGAAGCTTGCCGACGAGGCAAAGCCTTCAGAGATGCAGGCGCAGACTGCGTTTTTGTCCCCGGAGTAACCGATTCCGAGACGATTGGCCGCTTAGTGCAGCAATTGAAATGCCCGATCAATATCCTCGCTGGGCCGGGTTCGCCCTCCACACGCGAGTTACAGGGCCTGGGAGTTGCACGCGTGAGCATGGGTTCCAAACCGATGCTCGCTGGCTTGGGGCTGCTGAGACGGCTGGTGCGTGAAGTTACAGAAAAAGGAACTTATTCCGCGCTGGAAGGCTTGGTAACGCACTCAGAGATGCAGAAGATGCTGGGCGCGTAAGACCTCGACAGAACACAGCTTCCCTCAGCCCCTTGTGAATTCCTGGTTTCGATACAATCCGAAGCAGACGAATGTCTGCCAGCGCTGAATTCTCCTTTGAAATAGAGGCCACGTGCGGCGAAGCGCGGGCCGGCCGCCTAACGCTGCCACACGGCGTGGTGGAAACGCCCGTGTTTATGCCGGTCGGCACCCTGGCAACAGTGAAAGGCGTGCCTCAGGACACGCTCGAAGACCTGGGCGTTCAAATCCTGCTCAGCAACACATATCACCTATATTTACGCCCCGGAGTGGAGACCATCCGCAACATGGGTGGGCTGCACCGCTTCATGGCTTGGGATCGCGCGATTCTCACTGACTCTGGCGGTTATCAGGTGTTCAGCCTCAGCGATCTGCGCAAGGTCACCGAGGAGGGGGTTCGCTTCCGCTCGCATCTCGACGGCTCGGAGCACTTTTTCACTCCGGAAAGCGCAATGGAGGCGCAGATCGGGCTGGGAGCGGACATCATCATGGCGTTCGACGAGTGCACCGAGTATCCCGCCGAACGCGAGCGAACACGGCAATCCATGGAAATGACGCTGCGATGGGCCGAACGCAGCAAGAGGTACTTTGAAGAGCACAAGCAGCAAGTGCCGTGGGATAGAGGTTCGAGTCTCGAGTTTCCACTTGCAAGCGACCGGCCGGAGACTCGCAACGTCGAGCGGGACACTCGAAACCACACGCAATCCCTTTTCGGAATTGTCCAGGGAGGCACTTATCCCGATCTGCGGCGTGAATCGGCGGAGCGCACTATCGAAATCGGCTTTCCTGGGTACGCCATTGGGGGTCTGAGTGTGGGTGAGCCGCGCGATCTAACTCACGAGGTCGTGGCGGCGACGGTGCCGAATTTGCCACCTGATCGGCCGCGCTACCTGATGGGAGTGGGCACACCAGATGAAATCGTGCGCTATGCAGGGATGGGCATAGACATGATGGACTGTGTGCTGCCTACGCGAGCTGCGCGCCACGGACTGCTATTCACTTCGGAAGGCAGAGTCGCGATCAAGAATGCCCGCTATGCCCGGGATGAGTCGCCCCTCGATCCGCGCTGCGGCTGCCGGGTCTGCGCCCGCTATTCTCGCGCTTACCTCCGGCACCTCTATGCGAGCAACGAAGTGCTGGCGATGGTGTTGAACACTACCCACAACCTGGCCCACTACCTTGACACCATGCGAGCGGTGCGGCATTCTATAAAACTTGGGGAGTGGGCCAATTTTCTTTCTGGTGCCCGGTCCACACCGAAACCGTAGTCCGGAACCCCCTGATCACGCCTGGTCATAAGGAAGCATCCGGCCCGGACAAGCTTTCCCGCAGGTGAACAAGCCAAGCAAGCTCTACGGACGGGCAAGTTTGCCGTGCGATTAGATGGAGGTTTGGTGGAGACATATGAGTGAATCTCTCGCTGCTCTGGTGATCGTACTGGTACAGGCCAAGGCTCCTGGAGGGGCGGCGGGGGTGGGCTTTGTTCTTCCCCTCATACTTATTTTTGGGGTGTTTTATTTCCTGCTGATCATGCCGCAGCAGAGGCGGCAGAAGAAATGGCAGCAGATGCTGGGCGAGTTGAAGACAGGAGATCGGGTGGTCACCAGCGGCGGGTTGCGCGGCACAATCATTGCGCTTCGCGATGATTATGTGCACCTGCGCGTGCCTCCTGACAATCTCCGGGTTGAGGTTGCGCGTTCCGCCGTGGTTTCGGTCACCACAGGAGAAGAGGCCGCGAAAACAGCTTAGAGAAGTTTCCACCAATCCCGGGTACTTACATATATGCAGCGCAACTTACTCATAAAACTTGTTGGCATCGTCGCGGTACTGATTGTCTTTGCTTTTGGCATTTTTGGCATTCCCCAGAGCTTTTCGAAACAGGGTCTGGTTAGCAGTATCCAGGAGAGGATTCACCTGGGACTGGATCTAAAGGGCGGTACTCACCTGATATTGCAGGTGCAGGTAAATGATGCGGTAAAGGCCGATGCCGAGCAGGCCATTGAACGGCTCAGAGACGAGCTGCGAAAAAAGAACATAGCCTTCGCGGAGATTAGTCAGCCCGACCCGGTGAATGCTCCCGACCGCATCCTGATCAAGGGTGTACCACCGGAGAGCAGCTCCGAACTACATCAGATCGTCAACGACCGCCTGCCAGAGTACAACCTGACATCCGCTGCGCAGGACACTTGGACCGTGGCGATGAAGCCTTCCAATCTTGCTGACCTGAAGAACCGGGCAGTGTCGCAGGCCATCGAGACCATACGCAACCGGGTGGACCAACTGGGTGTGAACGAACCCATCATCGAGGAGCATGGACTTGGGCAGTACCAAATCCTGGTGCAGCTACCCGGCGTGGACGATCCCGCGCGCGTGAAAGAGATCATGCAGTCCACTGCCATGCTGGAGATCAGGCAGGGATTGGGGGGGCCGTATGACAGCGAAGCAGCAGCCTTAGGCGCAAATAACGGTGTGTTGCCTCCCGGAAGCATGCTTATGAAAGGCCGCAGTATCGGCCAGAAAAGCACCGAGTCAGGGGACGTATATTGGCTGGTGTCACGCTCCACAGCTGTAACCGGGCGCGACTTGCGCACAAATGGGGCGACGGTGAACCGGGATGAAAACGGGCGCCCCGATGTAGGTTTTGCACTTACGAACGAGGGCGGCCGCAAATTCTCCGCTTTCACCCAGGCCCACGTGGGCGACAAGCTGGCTGTGACCCTGGATAACAAGGTCATGGAAGTGGCGACCATCCAGGAGCAAATCCGTGACCAAGGCCGCATAACTGGCGGATTTACCGATCAATCGGCGAAGGACCTTGCCTTGGTGCTAAATTCCGGCGCGCTGCCGGCTGGAATTCGTTATCTGGAAGAGCGGACTGTGGGCCCGTCCCTCGGTGCGGACTCCATCAAGGATGGTATTCGGGCGGCGGTCATCGGCATGGTTGCGGTGCTGTTGTTCATGTTGGTCTATTACCGAGGCGCCGGCGTCAACGCGGATATCGCGCTCATCTTGAATTTGATCATCCTTCTTGGGTTTCTGGGATATTTCGGAGCGACCCTGACCTTGCCGGGCATTGCCGGAGTGATCCTTACGGTTGGTATGGGTGTGGACTCGAACGTTCTTATATTTGAGCGTATTCGGGAAGAACTGCGGAACGGCAAGACTCCGCCCTCCGCAGTGGAACAGGGTTTTAGCCACGCGTGGATCACCATCGTGGACACACACGTCACCACGATTGTGTCGGCTGCAATCCTGTTCGCGTTCGGCACGGGGCCGGTGAAGGGGTTCGCGGTGACGCTGACGTTTGGTTTGGCGGCGAACCTGTTCACGGCAGTATTTGTCTCGCGGGTGATCTTCGACTACATCCTGACCCGCAAGCAGCGCGGCGAAGCGCTCAGTATTTAGGTGTAGGAATCGAACGACTGGTTGAGGGCTAAGTGGAATTCTTTCGCAATACGAACATAGATTTTCTTGGGAAGAAGTGGTATTTCCTCGCGTTTTCGCTGGTGTTCAGTGTGGCCGGGCTGCTGTCAATGCTGTTCTGGCACGGTGTTCCCCTGGGCGTCGATTTCAGAGGTGGGACGCTGGTGTACGTGAAATTCAACAGCACTCCAGATGACAACGCTCTGCGGGCGGCCATGGATCGTGCCGGCTTGCACAATGCGCGCATCCAGCGCTATGGCCTGCCCGGCAACAACGAGGTGCTGATCCGGCTGGAAGAAAAGGAAACCAGTGAGGCCTCGCTCGACCGCGGAAAGCTGCAGATTATTCACGCACTGGAGAGCAATGCGCCGGCCGGCAAACAAGACCTCAATAACGCCAGTGCCGCGGCAATACGCGATTACTTGCTGCAGACTGATCCATTGCGTGCGGGCAGCGACGCCAATGACCGCTACCAAGCCGTTGCTCAAGCCATCGTTAACTATCGCGACAAAGTTCGGGGCGGGGTACTGAAATCCTTCGATGAACTCAAGGGAATTGCTGACCCGGCGGTCCAGGCAGCGCTCCAGAACGGCTTCTTCGTCTCCAACTTTAGCGTGCGCAACGTGGAGATCGTAGGGCCGCAAGTGGGCAGGCAGCTCCAAGGCCAGGCCCTTCGCGCAATTTCATTTTCGCTCCTCGGAATGCTCATTTATCTATGGTTCCGATTTGAGCTGATCTATGGCGTTGCGGCTGTGGTGGCGGTTTTTCACGATACCTTGATCACGGTTGGGGCGTTCTCCCTGGCCAATAAAGAGATCAGCCTGACCGTGATCGCGGCCATTCTTACCCTGGTTGGCTATTCCATGAACGACACCATCGTCGTCTTTGACCGTATCCGCGAGAACATTAAGTTGCTCCGGCGGGAGAAGCTGGCCGATGTGGTCAATAAGAGCATTAATCAGACCCTAAGCCGAACCATCTTGACGTCCGGCCTTACTTTCCTTACTGTGTTGGCCCTATATCTGTTCGGGGGCGAGGTGCTTAGGGGATTCTCCTTTGCCCTGGTAATAGGTATTTTGATCGGGACTTACTCCTCGATCGCGATTGCAGCTCCCATGCTGGTGGCCTACCAGGATTGGCGGGCTGGCCGTAGCGGCAGACGTCCGGAGACAGGTACAAAGGCAGGCAAAGCAGCTGCTTCCGACGCGCGCCGAGAGAAAGTACGGGCCATTTAAGCAGCACTGGATACCATCAGTTCCCAAAATTTATTTGGCTCGGGCAACACTCGGGGCGGGAGCAAAGATCGCACCGATGGTGTCTAAGTATTAGGGGAAGTAACGTACGGAGGAATTTCCATGTTCGAGGATAGCCTCATAGAATCGGGCGGCAAGCTGAGGACCAAGCAAGGGATGACGACCACGATCTCCTTTGCCTTGCAGATGTTTCTGATCGCGATCCTTATCCTGATTCCGCTGCTCTACACGGAAGCTTTGCCCAAACAGCAGTTGATGACGTTTCTAGTGGCTCCGCCGCCACCCCCTCCCCCTCCCCCTCCGCCGGCCGCGGTGCCGGTGAAGGTAGTCAAGGTAATCCAGACCGACATTATCAATGGTCAGCTGCGGACTCCCACCAAGATTCCTAAGAAGGTCGAGATGATCAAGGAAGAGGAGGCCCCACCGCCAGTGATGGCAAGTGCGGGCGTGGTGGGTGGTGTGCCGGGCGGAGTCCCCGGTGGACAGATGGGTGGAGTCATCGGCGGCATCATCAGTTCGACACCCATGCCCAAAGTGGCGGCCCCCCAGCGCGTGCGCGTATCGCAGGGCGTTACGTCAGGGCTGCTAGTCCATCGCGTACAGCCGAATTATCCTCCCTTGGCGCGACAGGCGCGTATTCAGGGGTCGGTCGTGCTCCAAGCCGAGATCAGTAAGGATGGGGCTATTGAGAATCTGCGGCTGATGAGCGGCCATCCCATGCTGGCGCCTTCGGCAATTGAGGCCGTCCGGCAATGGCGTTATAAGCCGTACATCCTGAATGGCGAGCCGGTCGCGGTGGAGACGCAGATCACCGTGAATTTCACCCTCTCGGGAGGGTAGGGCTGAGTTAGGGCTGAGTCGGGAGCATTGCTGCTCGGGTGGGTGTACACTGCGGGGCACCAACCTTGCGTGCTGGACCAGAATCATAAGCAGTGCACGCGCAGAGAGCGGATGTAAGCTCCACGACCGCTCGACTCAATTACTAGGCCCAAGAGTTTTTCAAAGCTATACGTGAATGCGGTTATCAGAAGTCCTGAGGAGGAGAAAGTAACTCATGCTCGCACCTAACGTAGCAAACTTCGTTTTCAGTCACGTTTCCGCCTACGCCGCCTGGATGTTCCAGGAAGGCGGGACGGTGGGTTGGGACCCGGTTTCGCTTTGGCATCAGATGGGTATTCCAGCGAAGACCGTGGTAATCATTCTGTTCATCATGTCGGGTTGGTCCATCGGTGTGATGATTGACCGCTGGATGGCGTTCAGCGCGGCACGTAAGCAGTCGCGTGCTTTCGCTCCCGCTGTTGCCGGCGCCTTGCGCGAGGGCAAGATTGATGAGGCCATTCGCGTTGCGGAGCGTAATAAGAAGAGCCACCTGGCCAAAGTCGTGACCGCCGGCCTGCAGGAATTTCGTGCGCACTCGGAGTCCGGTGATATCCCGGGCGAGCAGATCGAGGCGTCAAAGCGAGCATTGGAGCGCGCGGAAGCTATTGTCCACGCCGAACTGAAGCGTGGTTTGGGCGGACTAGCGACGATCGGATCAACAGCTCCCTTCGTGGGACTCTTCGGCACAGTGGTAGGCATCATCAACGCATTTAAGGGCATTGAGTCGCAGAAAGCGACCGGTCTAGGTGCTGTGGCCGGTGGCATCTCCGAAGCCCTGGTGACCACCGCGATCGGCTTGTTCGTCGCCATCCCGGCCGTGATGATGTTTAACTATCTGACCGGCCGCGTGGAAGCGTTCGACGTAGAGATGGATAACTCGTCGAGCGAGCTGATTGATTATTTCCTGAAGCGGCGGGGCGTCCGTCGGTAAGTATTGGGGCGGCTGGATCTCTGGCCGACTGCGGTGTTGGTAGGACTGCACCGCTCTGTCTCACAGAGATACCCGCCCACTAGAGAGGGAAAACTATGGCGATTTCAGTTCGCGAAGAGGGGAAGAAGGTCAACTCCAATATCAACGTGACCCCCATGGTGGACGTCATGTTGGTATTGCTGATCATCTTCATGGTGATCACGCCCATGTTGCAGAAGGGTGTCAGCGTTGACATGGCCAAAGTGAACAATCCAACCCAAATGCCCGACGCAGACAAGGAAGATGCTCTGCTGGTGGCGGTCATGCGCAATGGCGACGTGTTCTTCGGCAATGACAAGATTTCTCCCGACGCGCTCACCCAAAGAGTGAAGGACCGGCTTACGAACAAAGTAGACAAGCGGGTCTTTATCCGGGCAGATGCGCGCGCGAAATACGGCAGCGTGGTGGACGTGGTAGATAACGTCCGCGCGGCTGGCGTAGACGACGTGGGCTTATTGACCGAGCAGAGAAAGACAAACGCTCCACCAGCGCCAACCAAAGCCACAGGGGCGCCCGGCGGAGGGGAGTAGAGGAGAACCAGTTATGGGAATGACAGCAGGAGGTTCCGGTAGCGGCCCTAGTTCAGACATGAACGTCACGCCGCTGATTGACGTTCTGCTGGTGCTGCTCATCATTTTTATGGTGATCACGCCACTGACGCAGAAAGGCTTGGACGCCCTGGTGCCCCAGCCGCCTCCACCTAATCAGCCGAAGAACGATCAGCCAGACCGGACCGTTGTGGTGCAGGTAATAGACCGCGGTCCAGGGCAGGCTCCGGGACTGAAGATCAACCAGGACGACGTTACCTGGGAGACCGTCCAGCAACGTCTGGCTGATATTTATAAGACCCGTGCCGAGAAGGTCATGTTTGTAAAAGGGGACTCCAGTGTTCCGTTCGCGGATGTGGCCAATGTGATTGACATTGCCCATGCCGCGGGCGTGGACAAGGTGGGGTTGATTACCGCCAAAATCGAGGCCGGCGGATAAGAGATTACGGGCTATGGCCCCCTCAGGCGAGGCGAGCCGTAACACAAGTGGATTTGGTGTTCCCGGCTGTACCGCGATCTCACGATTAGGCCCCGAGCATTTCCTTGCGAGGGAGAACTGATAACCACATGAATAGAAGCATGCGTGTACTGGCCTTGTTGGTCACCGCTCTTACGCTGCTTTCTGCTGCCGGATGCAACAAGCTGAAGGCCAGAGACCAGCTGAATAAGGGAGTGCAGGCCTACAAGAATGCCAAGTATGAAGAGGCGATCGATCATTTTCAGAGTGCGGTGTCCATGGATCCGGGGCTGCTGAATGCCCGGCTGTATCTGGCAACCGCTTATGCCCAGCAGTACATTCCGGGAGCAGACACACCGGACAACAACCGCATGGCGGAGCAAGCCATAGCGGAGTTCAAAAAGGTGCTGGACGACCATCCCAATAAAGACCAGAAGGTTACCAGCTTGAAGGGCATCGCCTCGCTGTACTTCAACATGAAAAAGATGAACGAGGCGAAGGAGTACCACCGCAAGGTGGCCGAACTCGATCCCAACGATCCCGAGACTTATTATTCAATTGGCGTGATTGATTGGACCCAGAGCTACCAGCCGCGTATGGAAGAAAGAGCGAAGCTGGGGCTTAAGGCCGAAGAGCCTCTGAAGGACAAGAAGGTCTGCGCGAAAATCAAAGAGATGAATGAGGACAAGGTGCAGGATGGGATCGCCAATCTGGACAAGGCCTTGAAACTGCGCCCAGACTATGACGATGCAATGGCGTACATGAACCTGATGTACCGTGAGAAAGCCGCCATTGACTGCGATGATCCGGAAACACGAGTGGCGGATACTAAGACCGCCGACGAATGGGTACAGAAGACCATGGATACCAAGAAAGCCAAGGCTGCCAAGCAAACCGGCCCTGGTGGGATCACGGCAGAGCCAACTCAAACGAGCCAATAGTTCTAATCTTCTGATTGCGTGCCCTCTGCACTACGCAGAGGGTATTTTTTTGCTCTCATCAACCGCTGGAAAACGGGTGAATTACAATCACCAGGCCAAGCGGCGCCACGACAACGCTTAATGTTCAAGAAAATCCTAATTGCCAATCGCGGCGAAATTGCAGTGCGCGTGATCCGCGCCTGTCGGGAGCTTGGCATCAGCTCTGTGGCTATCTACTCGGAAGTGGACCGCGCCTCCTTGCACGTCCGCAAAGCCGATGAAGCCTACTTAATCGGCCCCCCTGCGGCGACAGAATCTTACCTGAACATTGAGAAGGTAATCGATTTCGCGCGGAAAAGCGGGGCGGAAGCGATCCATCCTGGTTACGGTTTCCTCTCCGAGAATGCCGAGTTTGCTAGCGCCTGTGAACGGGCGGGGGTGAAATTCATTGGCCCCACTGCCGCTGCCATGGCGCTCATGGGATCCAAGATCCGCGCACGGCAGACGGTTCAAAGTACTGGCCTTCCCGTGGTGCCGGGCTCGTCGAGTGGCCTGGAGCTCGCCTCTGCCACAAGCACCGCAGCCGAGATCGGATATCCCATCATGCTGAAAGCTACGGCAGGCGGGGGCGGCAAGGGAATGCGCGTGGTCCGTTCCGCAGAGGAGCTACCCTCAGCCTTTGAGAACGCTCGTAGCGAGGCGCAACGTGCCTTTGGTGACGGAGAGCTATACATAGAAAGGCTGATCGAAGCTCCACGTCACATCGAGATGCAAATTCTCTCCGACGAGCATGGAAACACGATCTATCTCGGGGAGCGCGAGTGTTCCGTGCAGCGGCGCCATCAGAAAGTTCTGGAAGAATCGCCGTCCCCTATTGTTGATCCAGAAATGCGGCAGCGCATGGGGGAAACTGCGGTACGGATCGCGCAGGCCGCTGGTTACACAAATGCTGGAACCGTGGAGTTTCTGGTAGATAAGAACAAGAAGTTCTATTTTCTGGAGATGAACACTCGGCTGCAGGTAGAACATCCGGTTACAGAGCTGATCACTGGCCTTGATCTCGTCCACCTCCAGATACGAATTGCGGCGGGTGAGGCGCTGCCATTGCGGCAGAAGGACATCGTTATTCGTGGGCACGCGATTGAGTGCCGCATCTACGCCGAGGACCCAGACAATAACTTCTTCCCCAGTCCGGGCAAGATCAACATGCTCCTGGCCCCGGCTGGTCCTGGAATCCGGCACGACAGCGGTATCTATGAGAGTTGGACGGTGCCGATTGAATACGATCCCCTTCTCGCCAAGCTGATCGGCTATGGATGGGACCGTTCCCAAGCCCTGAGGCGCCTGCAGCGCGCTCTGTCCGAATATTTTGTAGGTGGGATCAAGACCAATCTCTCGCTATTCCAGCGCATCCTTCAGCATCCCGACTTTGTAGCCGGTCGGGTGGATACAGGGTTCCTTGACCGACTTCTCGTCCCATCTCCGACGGAATCAAATAAGCAGAAATCGGATGTCGCCGCCATCGCCGCGGGTCTGTTCGCAGCTTTGGAGCAATCTACAGCCGCGTCAGCTGTAGAGAGCGACAAAGCTTCAGCGGCTCGCAATGGGACCCCGCGTCAGATGGACAAGACCTCGTCCAACTGGAAGCGAACGGCTCGAATGGAAGCCTTGCAATGACCTACGAAGTGGGAATAGACGGCCGTATCTACAGGTTGGAACTCACTCGCGGAGGTGATCGCTGGAGTTGCCGCTTGGATGGGCGGGAGATCACGGTAGATGCTGTGCTCGTCCAACCCGACGTTCTTTCGATCCTGATTGGCGGCGTTGTGCATGAAGCCAAACGCGAAGTTACCCCAAGCGAAACCTACATTTGGATAGCTGGTGAGCGCTATACCGCCGAAGTTCGTGACCCGCGCTCGCTTCGGAGCCGGAGAGGCAAGGCCGACGCCACCCAAGGAACCAAGGAATTGCGGGCATCCATGCCGGGAAAAGTGGTGCGAGTATTGGTGCGTGAAATGGCTGAGGTGCAAGTGGGTGACGGCATCCTGGTGGTTGAAGCAATGAAGATGCAGAATGAACTCAAATCTCCCAAACAGGGAGTGGTGAAGAGAATCCTCGCCAGCGCCGGGTCCGCGGTCAATGCCGGAGACGTGTTAGCCATAGTGGAATAGCATGGCTCTTAGCGGAAGAATGCGAAAAAAACTATTTCGTGCCAGACTCTTTTAGTATTTGCTGGGCGTAGTAATTCTCTACTTTGGCCTGGTCGTCGAGCACTTCGTAATATGCGGCCTTCAGTAGTTGCTGGCGGTGGTCGCGCAGTTGCTGCCGTATGAATTGCTGAACTCTGGGATCACTGAGTTCGCGCTGCCCCGCGGGCTCTTTTTCCAGCAATCGAACCACCCGAAATCCGACCAGGCGGTGCGCGGTAGGCTCAATAATAGTGATAACACCGCTGTATTGACCGGGCTTCAGCTTTTCAATTACGTCTCGAGTGGAGCGATCGGTGTTGCTCAACGCCGATTCTGGGATCAAGCCTAGATCACCGCCGTTGGCAGAGGTATCCGGATCCTCCGAATAGTTCATGGCCACGCTGGCAAACTCCTGACCGCTTTCCAGCCTATTCAGTATTGCCTGTATTTTCTTACGCGCTTCGGCCTCGTTCTGCGCTTTGTCATTCTTCAGATTGCGCACCTGCGGATTAGGCGCGGTGGTCACCACGATGTGCGCCAAATGATATCGAGGCTCGATAAGATTGAAGTCCGCTTTGTGTTTGGTGTAGTAGGCGTTGATGTCCTGGTCGGTAACGCTGATCTTGGAGGTGATCTCCTTATTGATTAGCTTCTCCAAGGTGATCTGTTGCCGTTGATCACGTCTGAAGTCATCCAGCGTGATATGCATGTCCTTGAGTTTCTGGTTGAACTGCTCCTCGGTGTAAGGCGCTTTGGCTTCTGTGATCTTACGTTGGACCTCTTCGTCGGTGGCCAATAAACCCATCTTTTGGGCACGCTGCATCAGAATTTCATTTTGAATCAGCTCGTGAAGAATGCTGAGACGCAGGCTGGTCTCCTGTTCTCCGCCGGAGGGTTGGGGTGAGCCCATAGTCTGATTTTCAAAGTACTTCTGGACCTCGGAGCGGGTGATCTCGCGGCCGTTGACCTTGGCCATGACCTCAGGATCGGAGCCCTTCCGCTGACACGCGCCCAGGACGAGCACCATACAGAAGAGAAAAAGAGCAGCAAACGACGAAAGAGCCGCACGCAATCTCAAAGTTTCTCCACCATGTTCAATAGAGTCATTTGCTTGTTGGACCAGTGGCTGGAGCAGACTTTGACGGTGAAGTTGCGGCCGGAACGGGCCCGGGAGGTTGCACTCCCGCATCGCGCAAGGAGCGATCTATGGACGCGCGTAACTCCTCGGCAGGAACCGCGCCGTCCAATTTTTCACCATTGATGAACAGCGTGGGCGTCGCACTCACTCCCAACGCCGTGGCCTCGCGCACCGAGGCTTGTACCGCATCATCTTTTTGGGCCTTCACGCAGGATTGCAGGCGAGACGGGTCCAGATTGTGCTTCTGTCCCTGCTCCAAGGTGGCGCGGTCAAGCGTGGCAAATGCGTCCTTAGGATTGCTTCTGTCGCCGCCGATGGCTTTCTGATTGGCGTGCACATAGTCCGCGAAATCCCAATAGGCATCGTTGTTCTGTTCGGTCAAGCAGTTCGCATCCACCGCCGCGTGGGTCGCCCAAGGATGAATCTCTGATAAAGGATAGTCCTTATAAATAATGCGGATATTCTTTCCGTATGCCTGCAGGATCCCGGGAAATAGGGTCTGGTGCATCCGGGAACAGAAAGGGCATTCGAAATCGTCATAACTCACAATGGTGACCTTAGCGTCCTTGGACCCACGAACCGGCCTGCCGTTAACGTCAATCTTCTTCATGGTGTCGGCATAGGGATCGCTGTTGAGGTCCATCTTGGTGAACCGAACGAGGGTCTTGCCATCTTTGGATATCAGGAAGTCGTGACTTTGCTTCTGTTCACCGCTGGCGAAAGTGAGCACGATTTTGTCGTAGTTGGGGAACTCACTGGGCTCCCGCTGGCCTACCAAAATCTCCACCCCAGTCGGAACGCTGTAGTACGCCCGCACCTGGCGCTCGATGCGTTTTGTCACTTGTGGATCGTTGAGCTGCGCTGAACAGCCCAGGCACAACAATAGTAAGACCAGCAATGCGCGTCTGAATAACAACACTGAAAACCGCCTGCTCAAGGGAATAATTCATTATCTCACGATCAAGTGGGGGCGTGATTTATGACTGCGAACGACGTATTTGATCGGCAGGTAAGACGGCATTCATGGAACCGGAGCGGAAGCCTTCTAAATCGAGGGTTACATAGGTGAAGCCCAGAGCTTTGAAGATCTGTGTGAACTGCGCGACCATGGAGGATTCCAAAGCACGCGGCAAATCTTGGCGGGCTATCTCAATTCGGACAATGTGTCCGTGATGGCGTACCCGCACCTGCCGAAAACCCAGGGTGTGGAGCGCGTCTTCTCCCTGCTCGATCGCCGAAAGAGCTTCGCGCGTAACCGGCCTCCCATATTCGATTCGTGAGGAAAGACAAGCTGAGGCGGGTTTGTCCCAAGTGCGCATTCCGGCACCGCGAGCCAGGTCACGAATGTCCTGTTTTGAAAGGCCGGCGTCTACCAGTGGCGCGGCAACGTGATGTTGCTTCGCTGCCTCCTGGCCGGGGCGGAAATCGCCCTTGTCATCAAGGTTGACGCCGTACGCAATGCAGTTAAAGCCGTGTTCACTGCGGAACTCTTCCATCTTCGAGAACAGCTCATCTTTGCAATGGAAGCACCGCGAGGAATCGTTGCGCGCGTATTCAGGATTTTCCAGTTCAGAAGTTGCGAGGATGTGCAACGGGATCTGCCGTTCCTGCGCGAAAGCAACAGCATCATGCAGTTGGGAACGGGCAAGGCTGGGCGAATCAGCGATTACCGCCAACATTTGATCGCCAAGGATCCGGTGCGCGGCGTCAGCCAGAAATGCTGAGTCCACCCCTCCCGAGTAAGCCACCAAGAGCTTGCCCATCGAGCGCAGAATCGTCTCTAAGGCGGAAAGCTTCGACTGGAGGTTGCTTGGAATCGGCTCGGCCACGGCTCTATGGTAATACGGCGAGAAGGATTGCGGTGAATCCGGGCGGAAGTCTGTCTCAAAACCCGATCACGCCCCGAGACTCAGAAGATTCGTTCCCGCGCTCGGATAGTGCCAAAGCTTCCAATATTTGCGATGCTTAATGCGAATCGATATTGGTTTTCGTTCTGGATAGGGCCGACGGCAAAGCGCCGTACTTCAAAGCTCACCCCACAACAGTCCCAGTTATAGGCGCCTTGAAAAGCGGAATACTGTACGGTATGCAGCTTGTCATCTATGCCGACTGCGCCGGCAATGTTAAAGCCCACCCGGTTCGTCCTACCGTAACGGGCGAGCAGTCGATACTGGCTGAAAGGGCACACCAAAGTAGTCTGGCTGGCTACAGGGCTAAGGAAGCAGTTTGCAGGTACGCTTTTCAACGCAGTAGTCACCAGGCTCTGCTCACCTGGCCCTTGAAGAAGGGCATAGTTCGCGGCCAGGCCGAACTGCCCGAACCCATAACTCAAACCCTGCACGCTGGAGATGGTACGCCCCTTCCTGAGATCGTAATCCAGGTCCCAGATGATTCCTACCGGGCCTATGCTCGCGTTTAAACGAGAGATTACCGGAGACGAGTATCGCGGCTGATCGAGAAATGTAACTCCGGTGAAATTTATGGTGCTCTCAATGACACTGGTGCGACCGGGAAGGAGAATGCCGCCGAATGTGGGATCAAAAAAATACTTCTGACCCACCCTCCACATGAGCACCTCCCGTGCTGGTGTTTCTTTGGGGTCACAAGGAGGCTCACAGTCCTTCGGAGGAGGACTTTTGGCGAATACCCGGTTTGTAAGGCCGTATTCAACTTCGTTGGTGTCGCTGAGTGTGTCGCGGAGGTCAAAGCGTGGAATGGCAGTGAAATTGTCCACACCCCTTACATAGCGGTAAGTGACTTCGGGCTCGACGACGTGTTTCCATTTTCGATCGAGAAATCGATGCTGAAACAACCTCGTCAGGCCGGGTGGTCTGAGATTTACTGCCAGCTCTGCTGCCTTACGGTTAGCAGGAGTGCCTATTGTCAGCTCTGTTGATCCCATCGGCGCGGCGCTTTCGGTGTAGACGGTGTCTCGCAGCGCGAGCTCCGGACGGAACATCCATCCGCGAAATCTGAGTGGCAGGGACACGTCGGGGCGGGCATCAAATCGCCCCACCAGGGTTCCGCTGCGCAGGATTAGTCCGGTGGCAGGATCTCGCTCGCTCCGCGCCACACCATCCAGCGAGGTATCGAACGACCAATAAAAGGGCGAGTGGGCAATCGGGCGATCTACGCTTGAGAGTTCAAAAGTTGGTGCATGCAGAATGGTGATGGCATCGCCTGGGACCGTACTTTGAAAATCCTGATAGCGGTCCACAACCGCATTGAACGAATAACCACGCCCACTGCGACTGACGAAAGCATTGGAAGTCACTTCCGATGTGATTGCCGATGTGAAAACCTGATCGAAAGCCAAGCGGAAGAGAAATGAACTGAGATAGTCCAGGTTGGCAACAGCTCGCCAGTTCTTGTCCAGAGTGGTGTTGAAGGTCGCCCGAATGTCTTGCCCGCCTTGCCTGCACAGTCTGCCCGCTATGCTGGAACACAAGTTGGGATTCAGCCTTGCGGGAAACGGGTTATAGCCACGGTCCTCTACGCCGTAGAAACCGGCTTGGAACCACGTGTGATCGTTAGGCATCGCCCTGAAGCTGACGTGCTCTGCCCAGCCGCGTTGCGAGTAATAGTCGAAGCCAAAGAGAGCATCCATGCTGCGGTTAATGGCCCAGTAAAAGCCTTCGCCCAAAATCGTGCCCTTGCGTGAGGAAGTCCCGAAAGTCGGCATAAGGAACCCGGTTTGCCGGGGCAGGCGCTCCACCGGATGGTCGGCGAAGGGAAAGTAGAAAACCGGAATGCCCTTTATTCGGAATAGACCGTTATAGATTTTCGCGGTGCCGCCGACATCCACCACGACTCGGCTTGACTTAAAAATCCAGTTGGGATGAGGCACTCGGCAGGAGGTCACGGTGCCGTTATGAACGATATAGCGATCAAGGCTGACCTTCTCCACTACCTTCCCCGTGAAAGCAAATGGGTTGGAGCTAGTCAGAACATTCCGTCCACCACGCACCCGCGACCCGGTTGTGCCCACCACATCGTAGAAGGTGCCGGTGCCGGTCCGCACGTTGTAAGTGCCATGGCTGGCTTCAATGTGCTCGTCGTTGGGACCGCCGTCCAGGACCAGGTGGCCGGTAGCGGTCACCAGGCCTGTGCTGGAGTCATAGGTCGCCTCGTCGCCGAAGATTACGTAGTCGCGATAGTCCAGCTCCACATTACCTCGGGCCTTGTAGACGTTTCCGGCTTTCTCCTGCTGGGTGGCACGGATCGTGGTGACCTGTCCAGCGACTGGAGAGGGGGCTCGCATGAGGGAGGGCGAGGCCGATTGAGAAGTTTGGACGGGAAAACGCGCCAGCCTCAACACAGGAGATTGCAAGCCAGCGACCGAGGGAAACTGCATTGATGAACTTGCAAGCAACTGGCTGGTAACTAAGCGTGGAGCGACTAGCAGATGACAAACGCATGCCGCCGTGATAAGGAATCGAGAGCGGGAAATCATCAGACGCGCATGAGACTGCCCGAACAAACTTGCCTGCTGGGGACATCCGTGACCTTAGCACGGCAGGTGCGCTGAGGCAAAGCTTGCAACCTCAGTGGAGGGTCTAAGGCGCAACCGATGCTTCCCCGCGGCTCTCGGCGACTTCCAATTTGTCATGGCTTGTCCACTCTGCGGTGAGGTGTGCCGCTGTGGGTCGCGATTGTCTCCGCGATTCCTGCCGCATTCCGACGCCGTGACCGGAAGCGCGCACCTCTTTTCCTCTCAGACACAAGTAGAGACGAGGATCCTGCTCGAACCCGAGGAGAACAACATCAGCGAACAGCTGTTTTCCGCAAGCCTGGAGACCGCCCCGGCTACTACTCCAGCCGGCAACGCTCGGTTCGAGCTACACCGAGACATCGCAGCCGAGCCCCCGGCAAAGCACGCCGACGGCGCAGGCACTCAAGTTCTTGCCCTGGATGAACCAGCGGCCGATTGCGAATTAGGCGACGTTATTGCCAGTTCCGATCCGGCTGCACCTTCGAAGGAATCTGTGGTTTTACCAGCGCAGTTGGCCGAAGACATGTCTGCCGGTGAATGTGAGCAACCCGATTTCTTAGATCCAGATTGGCGCCAGGAAGTCAGCGCGCGAGTACATAAGTATCGTTCACGGCGCCACCATCGTCCGCCACGGTATCCATCCTTGAGTTTGAAATTCGATTCCCCGGAGCGCGGATGCTCGCCAGCCAGCCGTTCGTTTGATAGCTCGCGAATGCCTGCCAGCGTGGAAACTGCGGTGCGCAGCAACCTGCAGCAGCAGGAGGAGTGCGACGACCTTGCACTCGGGGAAGTAACCCTCGCTCATCCGTTGATTGTGGAAGCAAACAGCGCCGAACTGAGGAGCGAACCCAAGATCATCGAGTTCCCGCGTCCGCTTTTGCCTCCTCCTTCTCCCGCCGATGAGCTCGCAACTCCGGTTTTAGATAAGCCCCGTATCCTGGACGCACCTGAAGCCGTGCCTAAGCAAGTACCGCTCGGTGGCATCCTGCTGGAGGAGCAGGAGCCGCTCAAACCACCCGCGCTGGAACTGCCGCTACAAGTGGCTTCTCTTTCTTCACGTTTTTTCGCCGCAGCGGTGGATGGGTTAGTGGTGTTAACCGCAAGCGTAATGTTCGGCTACATCGTCGCGCGGCTCTCGCCAGTGGAGCTGCACGGTCGCTCCATTATGTTTCTGGCAGCAGTCTTGCCTTCCACGTTGTGGATGACTTACCAATATCTTGCCCTGGTGCACGCCGGCGCCACTCCTGGCCTGCGCGTTGCCCGATTGCGACTAAGCCGTTTTGATGGCAACGTTCCCAGCAAGAAACTCCGCCGATGGAGGGCGCTGTTCATGGCGCTTTCAGCGCTGTCGCTGGGCCTGGGTTTCTTCTGGTGCCTGCTCGACCAGGACACGCTTTGCTGGCACGACCGCATTACACGCACATACTTAATGCCTGCGGATCAAGTTAGCCGCTCTTAAATCCCACCGCCGCTCCGGATCATGAAAACCCGTTCATACTCGGGTCGCTCGGGCTGAAAGCGGCAGGTCCATGTGTTATCTTTGCCGATTGCGTACCCAGCGTTAGAGTAGCCGCAATCCCACGATGTCCGGCACCACAGAGACCATCAAACGCCCCGCCGTAAAGGTTTTCGTCGCCACTACGGTGATGTTGACCTTCATCTCGTTTTGGCGAGCGGCAGCCATCGTTCTTTCCGACCTGGCCTCTTCGGCGTATTACGCTGGCGGCGAAGCCGAACACTACATCGGAAAGAGTGCTCCCTGGTTCATTCTGGCGGTAATGATTTTCAGCTATGCCGTGCGGGCGCTCTACATTGAATCCAGCGCCATGTTCGTGCGTGGCGGCGTCTACCGCGTCGTAAAAGAGGCCATGGGCGGTACGCTGGCCAAAATTTCAGTTTCAGCTTTGCTTTTCGATTACGTCCTGACTGGCCCCATCAGCGCGGTTTCCGCCGGACAATACCTGGCGGGATTTATAGAGGACATCGGCCGCTATCTTGGGCGTCCAGTCCACGTAGCCCCAAACGCTTTCTCAGCGGTCTTCGGCATTCTGGTCGTCCTCTATTTCTGGTGGAAGAACATTCAGGGTATTCACGAGTCCAGCGATAAAGCGATGAAGATCATGAAGATCACCACGGTAATGGTGGTGATTCTGATCGCCTGGTGCCTGATAACCCTGATCAAAACTCCCGCCCCTCTTCCCCCCAGCCCCTTGCATCCCGGCGCTATGAAACTCGATCACGCATCGTTGGGCTGGCTGGAAGGGACGTGGTTAAGTCAGCTGACGCTGGTCATCTTGTTAGTGGGATTTGGACATTCGGTGTTGGCGATGAGCGGCGAGGAAACGCTCGCTCAGGTAAATCGCGAGATCGAGCACCCCAAACTACAGAATCTGAAGCGCACTGGGCTCGTCATCTTCGTGTACAGCCTGCTGTTCACTTCCCTGGTGTCATTTTTCGGAGTGATGATCATCCCCGATAGTGTGCGTCCCACGTATTTCGCCAATCTGATCGGTGGCTTGGCGATGTACCTGAGCGGCCCCTACATGCTGAAGTTGCTTTTCCATGCCTTCGTAGTTTTAGTTGGCGTTCTGATTCTTTCGGGTGCGCAGAATACTTCAATCGTGGGCGCCAATGGCGTTCTGAACCGATTGGCGGAAGGTAAGGTGCTCACCGACTGGTTTCAAAAGCCTCATCCCAAATACGGCACCAGCTACCGCATCATTAATCTGATCGTCGGTTTGCAGATTCTCACCATTGTGGCCAGCCGAGGCAATGTGTACCTGCTGGCGGGGCTGTACGCTTTTGGCGTGATATGGAGTTTCACCCTGAACGCGCTGGCAGTTTTCGTTTTGCGTTATACCGAGCCTGAGAATCGGCAATGGAAAGTGCCCGGCAACATCTACATTAGAGGAAAGGAAATACCAGTCGGGCTGGCCATCATCACCGCTATTCTGTTCCTTACGGCGTTGGCAAATCTGCTCACCAAGCAAGATGCCACGATCGCAGGCGTAATCTTTAGCGGAATATTTTTCTGTATTTTTACTTATTCGGAGCGGCGGGTCGCCCGCGAGAGAGCCGGTAAAGGTGAGACTCTGGACCAGTTCCGAGTGTATGGAAATCAGGAACTGGGAAGTGGAGCGCTCGGCGTACGGGCAGGCAATATCCTGGTTGCAGTGCGCGACCCGCGCAACCTGTACTACCTGCGTCAGGTACTTGCGCGTACAGATACAAACAAACAGGACGTGGTAGTGATGACGGCGCGGCTCTATCACCGCGAACACACCTTCAGCGGCAGCACGGTGGTTGATGCAGTAGAGGTGTTCGACCAATATGAGCAGGAACTTTTTACGGCAGTGGTCGCGGTGGCTGAAAAGGAAGGTAAGCCGGTTCACCTGCTGGTGGTTCCTGCGGCGGACGTTTTCGAAGCCATCATGGTGACGGCACAACGTTTGGGATCCAGCAGAATTGTGTGCGGACTCTCCAACAAGCTGAGCGCCTACGAACAAGGCAAGCTCACGGGAGACGCCTGGGAGAGACTGCCGGAGCCGCGGCCTCGGGTCGAGCTCGAGGTAATTTTCCCTGACGGCAGCTCACGAATATATCCGCTTGGTCCGCACGTTCCCCGCTTACGAGAGCAGGACTTAGATCGGCTGCACCAGGTCTGGCTGGAAATTACTTCAAATCCGGAGTTCAGCGGTCTGCACCATTATCACGTCGTAGCCCTCGCGCTTCGAGAGTTACAGCGCGAACTTCACGGTCCGCAGCGCGAACAGCTTCTCGCCGAATTGCGTGAGGACTTAAGCAAGGAAGCGGCCGAGCAGAGTTGGAAAGCTCTCGAAGAGGGAAATCGGTAATCTGTAACTAAGTTGGCCGTACTCCCGCCTGAGACAAATGACTTGCCAGTGGCTGGCCACCGTTCTGGCTGGCCAGCCCAATGGCAAAACAAAAAACTCCTTACCTGTCATCTGTAGTTTTTTGAATCATCTTTGCCAGGTGCCGCTTGCTAACGGGCATGCCGGCCAGCCTGATTTCCAGATCGCTTCGATGCACCTTACAGATCACTCCTGCTCCGCTTAGCCAAATTTCTGAGAGAAAATACCGGCCGCCATACTGATTGAACACCAGCTTAGGAGGAACGCCGGTCTCAGAGATTGATCTCTCCTCGGTTGGCAGAATGAAGGCACGACGACCTTCTCCGCTGATTAATAAAGTGCCAGCTCGCCCAGGACTCATGGTCATGATGCGATATTCGCCAGCCGGAAATACGGTCTGAGAAGCAGCAAAAGCAAAAGGAACACTAACTTTCGCGGCCAACGATTGTGCCTGAGCCGTGCTGGAGACCAGCATCAGACTAAGAGTTCCCAAAATGACGTAGAACTTTCTGCTCATAATTCCTCCCTCGCTCATGATCTTCTGTTGGCTAATTCGGCCATGGACGTGGGCATCGCCTTGGGGTGGCGAAACCCTGGAATTACCATTCCTGACCGTCGGGGCCGACGTTTGATGAGTTGTTGTTGTGTGGGTGGACGGAGAACTTGCGCAGCGTCTCTTTTTCTCCGCTGCGAAGGGGAACATTAAGGCGTGGCGCACGGCACGTCAAAGTACGAAGGTATATGGTGGCGCCTCTGCTAACATCGAATTTGTGACGCCTCAACCCCCGGTTCGTGTTCGCTTTGCACCTTCCCCAACGGGACAGGTCCACGTTGGCAACGCTCGGACTGCGCTCTTTAATTGGCTTTTCGCACGCCAGGGGGGCGGCACAATGGTGTTGCGGATCGAAGACACCGACGTCGAACGTAGCGAGACACGATTTGAAAATCAGCTGATTGATGATTTGAAATGGCTGGGCCTGAATTGGGATGAAGGGCCGGATGCAGGTGGCCCATACGCTCCCTACCGCCAATCAGATCGCCTGGATCTCTACCGAACGCACGCCGAACGGCTGCTGCATGAGGGCAAAGCTTACCTGTGCTTCTGCTCGACCGAAGAGCTCGAGCGCGAGCGCAAGCTTGCCCTGGCGGAGCATCGTCAACAGATTTATTCAGGAAAATGCCGCACCCTTGATCCGACAGAGGCACGGCGTCGGAGAGATGCGGGCGAGCCGGCGGCGATCCGCCTGAAAATACCTGAGCACCCTATTCGCTTTCACGACATTGTGCATGGGCCCATCGAGTTCGCCAGCGAATCGGTGAGTGATCCCATCATTCTCCGGTCAAACGGGATGCCGGTGTACAACTACGTGGTCGTGGTTGATGATGCGATGATGAAGATTACGCATGTGATCCGCGGCGACGACCACCTTTCCAACACTCCCAAACAGGTGGCACTTTATGAAGCGCTGGGATGGCAGGTGCCGGAGTTCGCCCATCTTTCAACCATCTTGGGTGGCGATCGCGAGCGGTTGTCCAAGCGGCACGGTGCGACCTCGATTGCCAACTTTCGCGAAATGGGAGTGCTTCCCGAAGCGCTGACGAACTATCTGGCATTGCTGGGTTGGGCGCCGAGCGGCGGAACACGCGAGATCTTCAGCACAGAAGAATTGATCAAGGAATTCTCGCTTGAGCGCGTAACTCGTTCTCCTGCCGTCTTCGACATGGAGAAGCTGTACTGGCTGAACCGGCACTACATCAAGGAAACTCCACAGGAGCGATTACTGACACTGGCGCTGCCCTTCTTCGAGAAGGAATTATTCGGCGCAGGCGCGAGTGCGCAGCTCAGCCTTAACGTCGCTGAACCGCTGAAAGCTTGGTTCTCAAAGATATTGGACCTGGTGGCGCCTTCCGTGGATCGCCTGGATCAACTTCGCGAGCGGGCATCCATGATCTTCCGCTTCGACCCGCGTGCGGCATTGGCAGCGACGGAAAATGCTGAAGTCATGGGCTGGGCCAAAACCCAAGCCGTAATGGAGTCATTTACGAAACGTATTTTGGCGGACGATCTGGCGAGGGCCAATCAGCTCACCCCCGAGCGCTTCAAAGCTATGGTTAACGAGGTAAAGACTGAGACCGGCGCCAAGGGCAAAGAGCTATTCCACCCGATCCGCATCATGATCACTGGCTCGCACTCCGGGCCGGAGTTTGACAAGCTGATCCCTATCCTTGAAGAAGGCAGCCGCCTGAAGCTGCCGCAGCATGTTCTGAGCGTGCGCGAGCGCGTCGAAGAATTTCAAAAAGCAATGGCAGCCGCAAATTGATCGGCGAAGACTGCCCTTGCTGACAATGCTACTTCCCGAGCAAATCTCTGAGCGCGTGGGTTAGTTCCGGATGGCGGAATCGGTAGCCGGTGGCTTGAAGTTGTTTGGGAAGGACGCGGGCGCTGGACAGCAGCAATTCGTCTCCCATTTCTCCGAAGAGCGTGCGAACTACGAACCTGGGCATGGGAAAGATTGCCGGGCGATGCAGCACCTGAGCGAGTGCCTGGGTAAACTCGGCATTGTTTACAGGATTTGGAGATACAACATTCGTAGGGCCGTGCAGACTGTCTGAACTCATGGCGTGCTCAATGGCGCCCACCACGTCTTTGATTGATACCCAGCTCATGTACTGCCGTCCGCTGCCTAGACGTCCGCCCACCCCCATTTTGAACGGCAAAAGCATTTGTCCAAGGGCTCCACCTTGCGGGCTCAAAACCACTCCAAGGCGCAATGAGACGACGCGAATACCGGCACTTGCTGCGGGTTGCGTGGCTGCTTCCCATTGCTGGCACACTTTTGTGAGGAATGCGCTTCCTGGCGAACTGTCCTCCGTGAGTGTTTCGTCACCACGATCGCCATAATAACCGATTGCCGATCCGCTGATGAGCACCCGCGGCCTGCTGGAAGCATTGGCGAGGGCCAGCGACAAATTTCGCGTGCCGAGGGTTCGGCTCAGCAAAATGCGCTGCTTTTTCGCCTCCGTCCAGCGCCCAAAGATGCTCTCTCCCGCCAGGTGAATGACAACGTCGAAGCCGCTCACGGTCTCTGGGGACAGGGGCGTTGCCGGGTCCCACTGAATCTCGCTCTCGCCGGTGGCGGCATGACGCGCCAGCCGGGTAACGCGATGGCCGGCGGCCGAAAGCACCGGCAGGAGCCCCGCCCCTACTGGTCCTGACATTCCCGTTGCTAAAACTCGAAGACCTGCCAAGGTTGTGTGACTCCCCCAATGCCAGAGTACGCCCCTTGATTGAAATCGGAAACCCGCCAACGCGTGACAGAAGTACTGGCCGTAGGTGACCCGTTTACAACTGGGTCTATAATCAAGCATGGCGACCCTGCGCCATCAGATCGCGACCAACGTGCTGACGGTCACACGTTTTCGTGACCTGTTAAAGCAAGTCAAGTCCTACCGCCCAAACGACGATCTGGAGCTCATCCGCAAGGCCTACGACTATTCCTTGCTCCACCACACGGGACAATCGCGAGCTTCCGGCGAACCGTATCTGGTGCACCCCGTGGAAGTGTCGCTGGTTCTGGCGGAAATGAAGCTCGACCCGGTGGCGATAGCCGCCGGTCTCCTGCACGACTCCGTCGAAGACACCTCGGTAACAATCGTTGATATCCGCAAGGAATTCGGTGAGCAGGTAGCCCATATTGTCGAGGGCGTCACCAAAATCAGCAAAATAGACTTCGCCTCCAGTGAGGAGCGCCAGGCGGAGAACGTCCGCAAAATGGTGCTGGCCATGGTGGATGACATCCGAGTGGTGCTCATCAAGCTGGCCGACCGCCTGCACAACATGCGCACCCTGGAGCACCTGCCGGCCGAACGACAACAGCAAATCGCCAGGGAGACGCTCGATATTTATGCGCCCATCGCGCACCGGCTTGGAATGGGCAAAATCCGTGGCGAACTGGAAGACCTGGGCTTCCGCTACGTGGATCCCATCGGGTACCAGCAGGTACACGAAGCGGTGGAGGCACGGCGCAAAGCGGGCGAGCAATTCCTGGCCAAGATCGAAGAAATACTGCGCGAGAAGCTGAAAGAAGCTGGGATTGAAGCCAAGGTCGAGAGCCGCATCAAGCGGCTGTACAGCATCCACCAGAAATTGCTGCGGCAGCACATTACGGTTGACCAAATCTATGACTTGCTGGCGGTCCGCATCATTACTGGCTCGGTGCAAGATTGTTATGGCGTGCTGGGCCTCATTCATAACCTATGGCGGCCAGTCCCTTCGCGGATCAAAGATTTCATTGCCATGCCGCGGCCGAACTTTTACCAGTCGCTGCACACCTCGGTAATTGCCGAAAATGGCACGCCGGTCGAGGTGCAGATCCGCACCGAGGAAATGCATAAGATGGCGGAAGAAGGCATCGCCGCCCATTGGAAGTACAAGGACGGCCCCGTCACCGCCCGCGACGAGCAGCGCCTGGCCTGGCTACGCCAGGTTGTGGAATGGCAAAGAGACATTTCCGACCCCAGCGAGTTTCTGAATACTCTAAAGATTGACCTCTACCCGGAGGAGGTCTACACGTTTACGCCGAAAGGGAAGGTCCTGATCCTGCCGCGGGACGCGACGCCAGTGGACTTTGCTTACACCATCCACACCGAAGTCGGGCATACCTGTGTAGGCGCGAAAGTCAATGGACGCATGGTGCCGTTACGGTACAAGCTGCATAGCGGCGACATCGTCGAAATCCTGACCCAGCCCGGGCACCATCCCAGCCGTGACTGGCTGGGGGTGGTGCGGTCATCGCGGGCGCGCAACAAAATCAAGCATTGGCTCAACGTCCACCAGCGCGAGCGGGCGATCGAGATCGGACGCAAACTGGTGGAAAAAGAAGCGCGCAAATACCGCATCGCTATCAAAGACCTGAAAGAAGAGGACTTCAAACGCGCAGCCTCAGATTATGGTCTGGGCGGGCAAGACGATTTGCTGGCAGGCATTGGGTATGGCAAATTCGCCGCCCGGCAAGTGCTGGCAAAACTGGTACCAGCGGCCACCGAGCAGCCGGGGGAAGGCGACGAAGAAAAACAGAACACGATCAGCAGCGTTGTTCGTCGCGTTTTTGGAGGCGACCACAATGCCATTAAGGTAAAAGGCCACGACGACCTGCTGGTGTACCGCGCCCGATGCTGCAATCCTATTCGTGGCGAGGACATTGTCGGCTACGTGACCCGCGGCAAAGGCGTGGCCGTACACTCGAAGAACTGTCCGAACGTCATCAATCTTATGTATGAGTCCGAGCGTCGCATCGCGGTGGAATGGGCGCGTGAGGATGGTACGGCGGCGAGCGGCTATCCGGTGAAGTTGACTCTGTATTGCGATGATCGTGCCGGCATGCTGAAACAGATCACCGCGATCATCAGCGATGACAATACGAATATCCGCAACGTCGAAGCCCGTACCGCGAATAGCCAGGCCAGCATTGATGTGGTGATTGACATTGACGACCTAAAGCATCTCGAGCGCATCATTGCGGGGTTGCGCAAGATCCCTGGCGTACACGATGTCCAGCGGGTACAAAGAATTAGTTCTTAGTGTCGAGTGTCCAGAGAGCCACGGTTGACGACACTGCGCTTAGGAATTGGGAACTTGAAACTGAGAACTGGAAATTGAGAACTGCATGAGAGACGTGATCGCCACTAAAGAAGCGCCCCAGGCCATTGGCCCGTACTCACAGGGCATCAGAGCGGGAGGTTTCGTATTCGTTTCAGGGCAGGTTGCCCTCGATCCGGCAAACGGAAATGTGCTGCAGGGCGATGTCGCGGTGCAGACCGAACGGGTCTTGAAAAACTTGCAAGCCATTCTTAAGGCAGCGGGCACAACGCTGGAAAAAGTAGTGCGCGCGACAGTTTTTTTGAAGAACATGAACGACTTCGCGGCCATGAACGAGGTTTATGCAAAGTTCTGGAAGGCGGCGCCGCCCGCCCGCTCCACCGTGGAGGTAGCACGCCTGCCCAAAGACGTGCTGGTGGAGATTGATGTAATCGCCCTGGCTTGACTCTTTTTCAACCACGGAGTCACAGAGGAGCACAGACAAACCAGGGCCCAGGAAGTTGGAAGTGAACCGATCCATCCTCCCGTGCCCTCTGTGGTCAGGATTCGGTAGTGACAAGGTTTCAGCGGGAGTCAAGTGGAAACCCATATTATTTTTTAATCCGCAAATGCCACAAACAAAATGCTTTATACTAGGTTAACTCGCTGTGAACCCAATTTGCTATTGGGGCATCTATGGTAATGTCTATTAGTAATGTTGACAGCAATCTTATTGGTAAACATAATGGACGCCAATTCGATAACGGAGATGAACTATGGCCACAGCTTGGAAGCTTCCAAATCGACCGTCCAGATCAGCAAGGGAGTCGCGCTCTCTCTCTCTTGAGAAAGAGGTAATTCAAGCCATCGAAGAAACAAAGGGAGCCGAGTCTACCAGCGAGAGAGTCAATCAGTTGCTGCGGTCCGCGCTGGAAGCTGAGCGCATTATTCAGCTAGAAAAAGAGGCTGAGCAATTCTACGGCTCTATTGATGATCGGGAGGAAACCATTGCTTTCCAGTGTGCTGCACTGAAGAGTTGGGATAGATAATGAGTGCTTGGGCGAGGGCTGCTACACCTTTGGGTTGGTTCCCTCGCCGGGGTGAAGTCTGCCTAGTGGACATTGATAAAGAGCGCCCCGCAATAATCTTTTCTTCGGACGCATTAAATAAATTCTCGCAGGATGTGTGTGTAATCCCAATCTCAAAAGTTGAACACAAGCAGTTCTCATTGCGCCCGAAGCTGAACCGTGGCGAAGCTGGCCTTGACTATGATTCATGGGTCAAGTGCGACCAACCAACGACGGTCGAAAAAAGATGCGTTGTATATCCACCACTCGGCACTCTTTTGAGTGCGAGACTTGACGAAATAGACAGCAATGTGAAGGTGGCTCTGGGGCTGAAATGATATGCTGCGCTAACCGTGTCAAGGTCTAAACTTACACGTGGCTAAGCATGGCAGGAAAAACAAAGGGGCGGGGTTTTAATCCCGGCCTCTTTTATTTTCAAACCTTGTCACCACCCAGGATTCCTACGCCTTGACAACTTTGCCGCTGCGCAGGCAGGAGGTGCAGACGCGCAGCTTCTTGGTGGCGCCCTTCACTCGCGCCCGCACCGGCCGCAGGTTCACATTCCACCGTCGCCTGCTCACGTTATGGGCGTGACTGATCTTGTTCCCGAACTGCGGCGACTTGCCGCAGATATCACAAACTTGTGCCATTTTCGCTCCCGCTGGTCGCTTAGAAAAGTTCCGAAACTGTCGGCAGAATCTAGATTTTAGCGGATGAGAGCGGTTTTGCGCCACTGCCCCTATGCGATACTGAATATATGTCGGTCAGTCTCAAAACCGATCCTCAGTCAGTCAAGGTGAACATTACCACCGGCACTGGCGTAGAAATCGAGTGGAAAGACGGCCATCGGAGCAGTTACACGTTTGCCTACTTGCGGGATGCCTGCCCCTGCGCCTTATGCGATGACGAGCGCCTGAAGAGTGGCCGGAAACCGGGTGAGCCGCCCCAAGAAACTCCCGGTGCGCTGCCCATGTTCAAAGCGACGGCAAAGCCCAATCACGCTCAGCCGGTTGGCAAGTACGCGATTAAATTCCAATGGAATGACGGCCATGATTTGGGCATCTATTCATGGACTTTCTTGCGCGAAGTCTGCCCCTGTGAGCAATGCAACGTGAACGCCTCGCCGGCAGTTGCTGGTTCGACGAAATTCCCATCGAAGGTTTAGGTAGTGCCGTTACTCGACAATCTCAATCCTCAGCAGCGCGAAGCTGTTGAATCGACGCAAGGGCCCCTGCTCATCCTGGCAGGCGCGGGCAGCGGTAAGACACGTGTCATTACCTATCGCATTGCTCACCTGATCGAAGACCGTGGCGTGCGGCCAGAGTCCGTCCTGGCGGTCACCTTTACCAATAAAGCCGCCGCGGAGATGGGTGAGCGGGTCGCCAAGCTGGTGGGCGGCCACGGTGTTACCAAACCTACGATCTCCACCTTCCATTCATTTTGTGTTCGGGTACTCCGGCGAGACATTGAGGCACTCAATATCGTTCCGGCGAGCGGGGAACCGGCTGTTGGTTTCCGAAAGGACTTTGTCATTTACGACGAGAGCGACCAGCAACAGGTAGTCAAGGCCGCCATGAAGCGGCTCGGCCTGGACGACAAACAGCTCACACCGAGCGCGGTGCTGGGACGAATTTCCTGGGCGAAGAACCACATGCTCGATCCCCAGGAGATTTATCTGCAATCGGCCGACCCCAAGACGGAGCGCGTCGCCCACATTTACGAGATTTATCGCAAAGAATTGCGCAAAGCTAACGCTCTCGACTTTGACGACCTGCTGCTTGAGACGGTTCGGCTGCTGAAGGGTTCAGCCGAGGTTCGCGAGCGCTACAACCGCCGCTTCGAATATCTTTTGGTTGACGAGTACCAGGACACCAACCGGCCGCAGTACGAGCTCATGCGGTTGCTGGCCGGTACTCAGCACAACGTCTGCGCTGTGGGCGACGAAGACCAGTCCATCTACTCATGGCGGGGCGCCGACATTCGCAACATCCTCGAATTTGAGCAGGATTTTCCCGAGGCCAAAATCATCCGTCTGGAGCAGAACTATCGTTCCACCCAGAATATCCTGCAAGCGGCTTCGTCGGTGGTGGCCAACAATGTGAAGCGCAAGGGCAAGAATCTTTGGACCGAGCGCCAGGGCGGCGCCAAAATCGGCTATTACGAGGCTCCAGACGGAGAAAACGAGGCGCTCTTTGCCGCCGACTACATCTCTCGCTATCTACGAGAAGCTACAGAGCGAGGCGATGATGCGCGGGCGGCGGTGCTCTACCGCACCAATTCGCAGTCGCGTTTGTTTGAAGAGGCAATGCGCCGGTACCAACTCAAGTACCACGTGGTCGGCGGATTCTCGTTCTACGATCGGGCAGAGATCAAGGATCTGATCTCGTATCTCAAAGTGATTCACAACCCTGACGATTCGATTTCCCTGATGCGCGTGCTGAACACACCGGCCCGCGGAATTGGCAAAAATACTGTCGAGACGCTGGAGAGGCTGGCGCTGGAGACCGGCCTGTCCTTATGGGGCGTGATCGGCCACGCGGTTGAAGGCCAGCTGCTTCCCCCGCGAGCCTTAGCGGCACTTCGCGGCTTTAAAGAGCTGATTGACGATGCTCGCGCCATGCTCGCCGGCAGCTATGCGGCACGCCTTGCCGAAACAGCGCGGCCTGAGCCCCGGCTGCGGGTGGCTGAGGACGAACTGGATGCCGGCGCCATTGAGCAGAACGGCGACGGCGATATTCCTGAGCAGACCGAGCTTGATATCTCGTTTGATTTTGGGGACAGGAGCGCCGCCGTCACGGCGGCCGAGTCTGCAGGCGATCTGGAAGACGACTCCACAGAAGGAACTCTGACGGATGAAAGCCGGCAGGATGCCGGCGCTACCGATGCCGGCGCTAGAAACGCCAACACCGCAGACATCCTGAAGTTCCTGATAGATCGCACTGGGTACATCAAGCGCCTCGAAGAAGAGGACACGCCCGAAGCCTTTTCTCGCATCGAGAACCTGCGCGAGTTGGTCAATGCGGCGATGGACTCGCGCGATCGCGGCGAGACGCTTGACCAATTTCTCGACCACGCTGCCCTGGTCAGCGACGCCGACCAATACGATGCCAGCGCGCAGATTACCCTCATGACCCTGCACGCCGCCAAGGGGCTGGAATTTCCTCTGGTGTTTCTCGCGGGACTGGAAGAAGGCTTGTTCCCCCACTCCCGAACTTTGTTGATGCCCGACGACATTGAGGAAGAGCGCCGCCTCTGCTACGTCGGCATGACCCGGGCCATGAATACCCTCATCGTCACTCGTGCGCGTTATCGACGTCGTTATGGGACCGACTTGCCCGAAGCGACGATCGCTTCCCGTTTTTTGGAAGAGATTCCGCCGCAGTTGCTGGAGGACCTGGGATCACCACGTGGCCGTTCGTATTCCGGGGCTGACTATTCGCGGACAAGAGTTTCCGCGCCACATATTTCCGGAGCAGGAGAATCCGGGCATTATGCATACGAGGACGAAGATCAGAGCGCGGCATGGAGCGGCGGCTCAACCAAGCCTAAGCGCACATATTCCGGGCCGGCCTACAACTCGATTGACAATATCGCTGAGTTCTTTGCCTCACGAGGGAAGAAGTTCTCTCGTCCCAAGCTGAAAGTGGAGGCACCCTCGGGCCGGCGCGGATTCAGGCCGGGGCAAAAAGTCCGGCATCCCAAATATGGCGAGGGAACGGTCTACCAGCGCGAGGGAGAAGGTGAAGAATCGAAGATTACGGTACAATTCCCTCGCTTCGGCCTGAAGAAGCTGGTGGAGAAATACGCGCAACTAGAAAGCCTTTAGCGGTTTCACAATTGATTGGAGCAGACGACACGTACTCATGGCAAACACGAAGAAGCTGAGCAAGGAAGAGCGTAAGAAATCCAAACGTGCTGCACGCAAAAAGCGGGCGCAGACGAATCCACAAAAGAAGCGCGACTACCCACGCGGCTCCAAGAAACAAAAAGTGAGGAAGCTCGCTCGTGGGCAGGCCAAGCGCGCATAAGGCCAGCGAAGCTGTGCGCAAACTCGCTTAGAAAATATCCAGACCCAGGAGCTACGACCTCAGGAGTAAAGTGGCAGAAAGAACAACAGTTACCCGAGAACCGCCACAGCAACGCGGCAGCCAGCTCTTCTGCAAGAAGTCTATTGATAAGCTAATTGCCGACTGCGAAGAGCCGGAGCGAAGGCTCAAGAAAACGCTCGGTCCGGTTTCTCTGACCGCGCTTGGCATTGGCGCGGTGATCGGGTCGGGCATCTTCACCGTCATCGGGACGGCAATTGCCGGCCAGAAGTTCAATACCTCTTCCATCCTGAACGCTCCCCTGCTTGATTACCTGGTGAGACACACGGCCACGACTGGCCGCCCGGGGGCTGGGCCGGCGCTGGCATTCTCACTGCTGCTGGTGGCGACAGTGTGCGCCTTCACGGCACTGTGCTATGCCGAGCTGGCCTCGATGATTCCTATCGCCGGCAGTGCCTACACTTATACGTACGCGACCATGGGCGAGCTGATCGCGTGGATCATCGGCTGGGACCTGATTCTCGAATACGCGGTCAGCAACATGGCGGTAAGCGTGGGCTTCGCCGCCCACCTGGTGGACCTGCTCGATTGGTTCGGCTTGCACCCACCCTTGCGCTGGATATCTCCCTCGTATCTGCCTAGCGGCCTGAGCGATCTGAACGGGAACATGCTCTATGTCCCGGGGTGGCACTTCGGCTTCAACTTTCCGGCGTTCCTGATTGTGATGGTGCTCACGGTGGTGCTGGTACGCGGCATCCGCGAATCCGCCAGGGCGAATAATGTGATGGTCCTGCTAAAGATCGCGGCCATTCTGTTATTCGTGATGGCCGGTTCGTACTTTGTGCGCCCGCAGAATTGGCACCCTTTCGCGCCCATGGGTTGGTCAGGAATCCTCACCGGTGGATCCATTATTTTCTTTACTTACATCGGATTTGACTCGGTTTCTACCGCCGCCGAAGAGGCCCGCAATCCGCAACGCGATTTGCCGATTGGCATCATCGCTACCCTTGTGGTCTGCACCGTGTTGTACATCGCAGTGGCGGTTGTGCTCACCGGAATCGTTCCCTGGCAAACCTTGATTGACGACGCCGCGCCGGTGGTGAACTCGCTAAAGAAGCTCACCCTGGCGACCGGCTCTCATGGTTTGCCCTGGATCCGACTCGGCGTACTTTTTGGCGCCATGCTGGGCATGATCTCGTCCCTGCTGGTATTTCAGTTGGGGCAGGCACGGGTGTGGTTCGCCATGTCGCGGGATGGGTTATTGCCCAAACTGTTTAGTCGGGTGCATCCCCGCTTCCGCACGCCGGATCTTGCCACCTGGATTGCAGGATTCGTGGTGGGGATTCCGGCAGGTCTGCTCGATATCGGTACTCTGGCTGACCTCTCCAATATTGGCACTCTCTTCGCCTTCGTGCTGGTTTCGATTGGAGTGATCATTCTCCGCTACAAGCAGCCGGAGCGTGTGCGTGGCTTTCGGGCGCCGGGCGGAATCGTCGCTCCTGTGCTCAGCGTGACCTTCTGCGTTCTGCTGATGAGCGGGCTGCCCATCCTTACCTGGCTGCGCTTTTTCGGGTGGCTGATAATTGGCTTAAGCGTCTACAGCCTCTACAGTCGCAAGCACAGTGAATTTGCGAGAGACAGGATCTCAGGATCGAAGGAGCACCCATCTGGATGAACCAGGCCGAACCCATCTCCGAGGAAAATTCAGAGGCTTCGATTCAGGTGAGCGAGTTCATACGCTCACTACCCAAAGCAGAGTTGCATCTTCACCTGGAAGGCGCGGTTGAGCCGGCAACTCTGCTCGAACTGCGCCAGCGGCATGGAATTTCAAATGGTGGGCTGGCGGGCGTCGAGCAGATTTACCAGTATCGGGATTTCAGTGGCTTCCTGATGGCCTTTAAGGCTGTTACCGAGCAGCTGTGGACGCCAGAAGACTACGAGTTGATCACGTACCGTCTGATGCAGCGTCTGCGCTCGGAAAATGTGTTGCATGCCGAAGTCTATGTTTCGGTGGGAGTATGTCAGTGGCAGAAAAAGGATTTCGATCGCATCTTTGAGGCGATGGAGCGCGGACGCGAACGGGGCGAGCATGACTTTGGGGTCTCGCTGCTTTGGATTTTCGATGCCACGCGACACTTCGGCCCGGAGCGGGCAATGTGCGTCGCGCGGACCGCGGTTGAATGGCAGCAGCGTTGTGCCAGCGTTGTCGGGTTTGGCATTGGCGGCGATGAACTCAAAGCCGGGCCGGAGCTTTTTCGCGAGGTCTTTTCTTATGCGGGCGAGCACGGATTGCGACTCACGGCGCATGCAGGCGAAACCGCCGGTCCAGAGTCTATCTGGGGGGCCCTCAACCTGAAAGCAGAACGCATCGGACACGGCTTGAGCGCGTGGTACGACCGCGAGTTAATGGCCGAACTGGTGCAACGCCAGGTTCCGCTCGAAATTTGTATCTCCAGTAACCTGCGAACCGGATGCTGCCGCCGAGCTGCAGACCATCCGGTGAAGACCTACTTCGATACTGGAATCATGGTGACATTGAATTCTGACGATCCGGCGATCTTTGGTACGTCCCTTGACCGCGAATACCAGCTCGCCCAGGACACTTTCGGCTTCAGCGACGACCAACTGCGCGAGATTGCCCGCAATTCCTTCGAAGCGTCGTTCCTGTCGGCAGAGAAGAAGCTGCAATATCTGGACTTGGTTGACGGTGTAGCCATAGGTTCGAAAGTGTAGCTGACGCTCCTTTATGGCCCAACATATTGGCATCGTGGCTTGCAGCGCGGAAGGGGCGGCGCTTTGCTATCGCACCGTCTGCTCGGAAGGCGCTGAATTGATGGGTCGGCACGCGCATCCGGAAGTTTCCATGCACACCCATCCGCTCGCGGATTACATGCGTCACATCTATCGCGACGATTGGACCGGCGTTGGCGACCTGATGCTCTCCTCGTCAGAGAAATTGGCGACGATCGGCGCTGAGTTTCTCATCTGCCCGGACAACACTATCCACAGATCGTTTGAATATGTGGTCCAGCGTTCTCCACTGCCCTGGCTGCACATTGTGGAAGAAGTGGCTCACGAAGCCTCTCGTCACGGCTACAAACGTCTCGCCGTCCTTGGAACGCGCTACACCATGGAAGGTCCGGTGTATCCCGCGAAGTTATCTTCCGCCGGAATCGAGTACCGCGTCCCAGACGCGAAGCAACGCGAGCGCATTGACCAGATCATCATGGATGAACTGGTGAACGGCCGCTTTACAGCCGAGTCGCTGGACTACTTTGTTTCGGTGATCAGCACATTGAAAGACCAGGGTTGCGACGCCGTCGTGCTGGGATGCACCGAAATTCCGCTGCTGGTCACACCGGAAGCGTCGCCCTTGCCCACACTCGACTCAACGCGTATTCTTGCGCGCGCTGCAATCCGAAAAGCGGTGAGCAGCGATAGCTCCAAAGCCGCACCCGGCCATGAGCGCTCCACAGTCAGCCGATAAGTGGGCAGGTTTCCCGAAATTACGAAGGAGATTACCTCGTGCTTAAACCGTTGCGGTGCTTGCTGTGGCTTTTGACTTGCAGCATTGCAGTCGCGCAACAAGCGTCCATTCTCTCGCCGGAAGTGAAGCAGTTTGTCAAAGTGGACTCGCCGGTTGTGGCACTGACCCACGTGCGAGTAATTGACGGAACGGGAGCTCCCGCCCGAAACGATCAGACAATCATTCTAGCGGATGGAAAAATTCAGCAAATGGGTGATGCGGCCACCACGTCTGCTCCGTCAACGGCCCGTGTGCTCGATCTTCCTGGATACACCGTGATTCCCGGCCTGGTAATGATGCACGAGCATCTGTACTACACCGCCGGGTTCTCCGAGACCCCGGACGGAAAGGTGGCAGCGCCAGGGCCACTCATTAACCAGCAGGGCTTCAGCTTTCCACGGCTCTATCTTGCGTGTGGCGTCACCTCCATCCGAACCGCGGGCAGCCTGGAGCCGTACACCGATCTCAACCTGGCGAAGCAAGTAGCGGCAGGAAAGCTGCCAAGTCCCAAGATTCACGTCACCGGTCCTTACCTGGAAGGCCCTGATTCTTATTTTCCGCAACTGCACGAACTAACCGGGCCAGACGATGCTCGCAAGATGGTGAATTACTGGGCGGACCAGGGGGTAACTTCATTTAAGGCGTACATGCAAATCACCCGCGCCGAGCTGAGCGCCGCCATTACAGAAGCACACAAACGCGGCATAAAAGTGACGGGCCACCTGTGCTCCATCGGCTCTACCGAGGCTGCCAGCCTGGGCATTGATGATCTGGAACACGGACCGCTCTTTGTTGATACCGAGTGGGTGCCGGGCAAGAAACCTGACCAATGTCCCAGCGGGAAGGAAACCTCAGAATCTCTCCTGAAGCAGGATGTGGAAGGTCCCGCCGTGCAGCAGATGATGCATTACCTGATTCAACATCATGTCTCGGTTACTTCAACTTTGCCGGTGTTTGAGCTGGACGTTCCCGGCCGCCCTCCGCTGCGCAAAGAAGTTCTTGATTCTATGCTGCCCGAGGCACGCATAAGTTATCTGGAACTGCGCGCCCGCCAGCAAAGTCCAGATGAGTTGACCCTGCTGAAGAAAGAGATGCAATTCGAACACGCCTTTGCCAAGGCCGGCGGACTGCTATTAGCCGGCAGCGATCCCACCGGGATCGGCGGCGTGCTGGCGGGTTTCGGCGATCAGCGTGAACTGGAATTGCTGGTTGAGGCCGGTTTTACGCCGGTGGAGGCCATTCATATTGCAACCGCAAACGGCGCCGAGTTTCTGGGGGAATCGGCGAAGCTTGGCTCTATCGCCCCGGGCAAAGCAGCAGACCTGGTGGTGATTCATGGTGATCCTTCCACCAGGATTGATGACATCGAGAAGGTGGAGACGGTCTTCAAAGACGGCGTTGGCTACGATTCCGCCAAACTCATTGAGGCGGTAAGAGGCGTGGTAGGGCTGCGCTAAATGCCGGTTTTGTCAGCCCCGAGAAACTACCATTTACTACGGGAAATGTTCCACCCGATGCGACGGGCTGCAAGTTATAGAGTCGCTGTGATTTACTAATAACACCGAAACTATGCCTACTGCCCGCGTGCGCCTAGGTCGTCGGCTGCTTGCCACTCATCGCCATTTGCGCGAATGGCGGATGATTTTCAAGGGGCTGACGGACACAGAGCATCCCATACTGGCGCACCTCATCCCTGTCCGGCGCTGCAATCTCTCCTGCGCTTATTGCAATGAATACGACGACTATTCCAAGCCGGTGCCCCTGGAGACGCTGTTCGAGCGGGTGGATCAATTAGCTGCGCTGGGGACTACGATCATCACCCTGAGCGGTGGCGAGCCGCTGCTTCACCCTGAGCTCGACCAGATCATCGCCCGGGTGCGGCGGCACCGAATCATCGCCGGATTGATTACAAACGGGTATTTGTTAACCGCAGAGCGCATTCAAAGGCTGAACCGTGCCGGGCTGGAGCATCTGCAAATCAGCATAGATAACGTCAATCCGGATGAGGTCTCAAAGAAGAGCCTCAAAGTTCTCGACAAGAAGCTGCAATTGCTGGCCGAGCATGCCGACTTTCACGTCAATATCAATTCCGTAGTTGGCGGCGGCATTCACGATCCGAACGATGCGCTTATAGTGGGACGCCGCGCCACGGAACTGGGATTCACTTCGACCGTAGGCATCATTCATGACGGCGCTGGACAGTTGCAGCCGCTCGGCCTGAAAGAACGGGACGTGTATCGGCAAATGAAAGCCATGGAAAAGGGCAGCTACGCCCGCATTAATTTTTTCCAGGACAATATCGCCGACGGCCGTCCCAACCAATGGCGCTGCAGAGCCGGCGCGCGCTACCTCTACATCTGCGAGGACGGGCTGGTGCATTACTGCTCGCAACAGCGCGGATATCCTGCCAAGCCGCTCGCGCAATACACAGTGCAGGACATTCGGCGTGAATACGTCACTGAAAAATCCTGCGCCCCGCACTGCACAGTTTCATGCGTTCATCAGGTCTCCTGCATTGACGCATGGCGCTCGCCACAACGACCGGCTGAGACGGTTCCCGCAGGCGGCCTGGTACAAATCGAGTAGAAAATCAAAGGGCAGCGGCTAGCGAAGCTAGCCTTGGACAGCCGAGTCTCGCCTTGCGCATGTTCTCAGGCAGCAAATCTTTTTCGGCCAGCTCTTCCCATGCGGCAACGGTGCGAGGTTCGTCAACGCACGGTTTCGTACCGAATGGGTTTGTTCGTACACGCTGACGAGCACGTATTTTGTTGGCGTTTCCTTCGGAGAAGACGCAGACGTCGCCTGGCTGAAATTATCAAAAATGGAACAGCTCAGTGGCGACAAAGAGCACCGAAGAGTGGGCTTGCTTTAGCGCGGTGTGGAAGCAAGTAATGGTCCGGCAATGCTGCCCCTTTCTTCTTGGCCCGTTCCAACAGGCTGCGAACTGCAAAAAGGGCATTGGAGTTAAGTGGAATCTTGCGATTCCGGAATTTGTTCTTTATGCCCCGGCAACCTCCGGGATAGGGTCAACGTCTCTTTCACACAAGGCAGGATTCGCGGAAACGTTTTTGCCCGAATTTCCTCACGCGGGAGCGGGTTTTGTAGACGTGAAGACCGCTTCTGAGAATTGTTATTCACTGCAAGCTGTTGAAGCGATTAGCCGAAATAAGGTCAGCGCACAGGCAGCGCACGTTAACTGAAACAGAGAGCATTCTGCTGCTGGAAAGCCTTACGCTTGGGATCGTAAAAGGGCTCACGGGGGAATAAGGTCGCTACCGTCAGGCAGACCCTTCGTGAGGCATTTTGAGTGTAATCGCCTGTTCTCGACAGTTGAGCCGCATCTGATAGATTTGAATACCGACGAGCCTCGTAGCACACTACACGCCATGCCCAGAACACGCGAGGATATTCTCGAAGAGCGCCGCCAGCTCAAGGCGAAGTATGGCGAACTGTTTGATTCCACCGCCGCACTTTTGTTTCGCCACGATCCAGTCGGCATCAACTTTGAGGTCAACCCCGATGAGTATCAAGCGGAGGCAGGAAGCATCTTGCCGCGTATCTATGGCTGCCAGTCTGCCGATGACGTGTGCAGTGTTGTCCATGAGGAATTTGTTCGTTGGTTCGACGTGGCGACCGCTGGCCCACCTGAGCGATATACGCAAATTGCTTCTGAGATTTGGCAGTTGTGGGAAGTGTCTCGACAACCTAAGAAATAGGGTTCCGGCGATGGTTGACGTAATATCCCCATTTCACTCATCAACCGTGAAAAAGGCGAACGGGAAGCGCAAGCTTGTGCTAACGCCTGCTTTCGCCAACTAGGGTTCTATAATTCCGACGAAAATCAGATCAGCCCTTTTAAAAGGGGGAAACATGTCCTACAAGTATGTCATCGCAACCGCGCTGCTATGTGTTGCTGCATTCGCACAAACACCACTGTCTGTGAAACATTTCGTTGCACCTGATTATCCAGTCGCCGCATGGCTTTCGCGAATAGAGGGCACAACGGTGGCAGATATCGCCGTCAAAGCTGATGGGACAGTCGATTCCGCCAAGGTTGTCTCCGCTCATCCTCTGTTCCGCCATGCGGTGGAATCCGCATTAAAACAGTGGACGTTTTCAACTGCCATGGCCACGTCGTTGCGAGTGACAACCCGATTCCAACTTGATGATGGCTGCCCGTTGTCCGGTTCCCCAGAAGGGGACAAACGTTATTACGTCAGCACCCAAGTCGTTGCCGATCTGCCCGCGACCGTTGAGGTGAAGACATGCCTACCTGTTATCACAATCGAAACAAGCAAGTCTGGACATCAGTAGCTACCTAATTGTCGAAAAATCGCAATTTCACTCATCATCCGGGTCAATGAGTGTAATCGCCTGGTTACATTCAACAATGTTGATGAACGCCTGTTGGTTTGGCGTAAAGTGTTGACGTGAAAAGTCCACTTGTTCGAGCTGTACTGCTGCTCATCGCTACGGGCGCGTTTGGGCAGCGCATCGGGCGGCTGTCCCTACGTGAGTGTTCTCGCCTTGGGAAGCTTCTCTACCCACGTGGGCACAAGCGCCTTGCCTGTGCTGGCGAGAGTACGCTCGCCCATTGGACAGCCGAGGGTGGCTGTCCCTACGTGAGCGTCTCGCCTTGGGAAGCTTCTCTACATACGTGGGCACAGGCGCCTCGCCTGTGCTGGCGAGAGTACGATCGCCCCTTGGACAGCCGAGGGCGGCTGTCCCTACGTGAGCGTCTCGCCTTGGAAAGCTTCTTTACACACGTGGGCACAGGCGCCTCGCCTGTGCTGGCGAGAGTACGATCGCCCCTTGGACAGCCGAGGGCGGCTGTCCCTACGTGAGTGTCTCGCCTTGGAAAGCTTCTCTACCCACGTGGGTTCGGATCGATTTGGTCACTCGCCTTTCTTCAGCGCCGTGGGTGGCAGAAGCCCATTCAGCCGCAGGTAAATGGCAGCAGCCGCGTAGTGATCAGCCCAATCGTTGGTAAGCGAAATCGCGGCGGCAGCTTTCGGCGCAGTGCGTCCGCCAAAGAGCTTTACTTCACTCCCCAATCTGGAATCGTCCACTTTGGCGAGCACGCCACCGCAATAATCGAAAGACTTCTTCAGCGCGGAGACCAGCTTGTCCTTGCCGTCAGTTTCTTTTAATTTCATCTCTTGCGGCTCCGAGCCCGCGATCCGGGCGCACAGAAAATCATTCGATTCGGCAATGTGCATCACCAGCTTGCCAAAGCTCATTTGCGGCGGAGTCGGGTGGTAGCTGTATTTGTCGGCAGGCATTTCCTCGGCAGCGGCGGTCAGGTTCTTCTGCTGACGCTCAAAGATGTGCCGAACCGTGTCCATGACGGGATTTTTCGGCGGTTGCGCGAAGAGCATGGACCCAAATGTACCCAGCACGACCGCCATAAAGACTAGTTTTGGCATCGCATCCTCACTGTGTTCTGGAAAAAGAACGGTTCAATGCTCAGATATCGAGGACCACGCGGCGGATTCTACTCCCTTGGATTGTCGCAAACAACTATGGAAGGGACGCCATTTCCGGCGTCGCCTGCAGCAGGCTGCGAGTGTATGCGTGCCGAGGGCTGGTGGTGACCTGCTCGGTTGTACCCACCTCCACGATCTTCCCCCGGTACATAACGGCTATTCGAGTGGCCAGGTAACGGACCACCGGCATGGAATGGGAGATGAACAGATAAGTAAGGCCGAACTGACGCTGTAATTGCGCCAGCAGGTTCACAATTTGTGCTCCCACGCTGACGTCAAGCGCCGAAACGGGTTCATCGGCCACAATAAATTTCGGTCGCAGTGCCAAAGCCCGGGCAATCCCGATGCGCTGTCGCTGGCCGCCGCTGAACTCGTGTGGATAACGCTCTACGGCCGAGCTGTCCAATCCGACGGCACGCAGCAATTCGGCAACTCGCTCCCGGCCGGCACGACGATTCGTCCGATCATGCACCAGCAGCGGCTCCTCTAGCACGTCTCGAACCCGCATGCGCGGATCGAGCGACCCGAACGGGTCTTGGAAGATGATCTGCATGTCGCGGCGAAGGTGTCGCAACTCGCTGGAAGTTGCGCTGAGCAGATCGTGGCCGTCAAACCGGATGCTACCGGAGGTTGGCTCCACCAGCCGTAACAACAGGCGGCCGAGAGTGCTTTTTCCCGATCCTGACTCTCCCACTACGCCCATGGTTTGGCCGGTTTCGATATCGAGGGACACGCCGTCCACTGCGCGCACCTCCGTCGTGGAGCCGCCACCAAAGATAGATTCTCCCGAATGAAATACTTTCACCAGGTCGCGGACCTCGACGAGGGGCATTGACGGATGGTAAATGATTTACGAAACCGAGAAAGGGCTATCTTCCCGATGACAGTCTGTCGGCCAAGCGCGGAGGCAAATTGGCGTCCACAATCCTTTTCTGTGCCTGTTTCAGGTCGTAAGGAACGCGGTGGAATGAAACCTTATAGCCCTCCGTGTCGAATAGGCAGAACGCGGCCCGCCAATCTCCATCCCGGGGCTGCCCTACAGAACCCGGGTTGATCAAATACTGGACCTCCGCGGAGAGCGCCAAATCCCAAACATCATGGCGATCGCTGGAGGCATACGCCGGGTGGAAGGCGCTGCTCTCGCCGTCCCTAAAAAACCCGCCCTGAATGTGGGTATGCCCAAAGAAAGTCAGGGGCACAGAAGAATAGCTGAGGGGATCGGCGGCGTCGCGAAGGGTTACGAGATATTCGTCTTCGTCAATAGGAGAACCGTGCACGAATTGAGCGTCCAGCGAGTCATCAACACGGATCGGCCCCTGGGGAAGAGCGCGTAACCACTGCGAGTTTTCCGGAGTGAGCTTGTTTCGAGTCCATAGCGCGGCCATTGCGGCCACAGCATTGAAATCATGCAGGTCCATCAATCCACTCGCAGCTTTGTCATGATTGCCGCGGACGAACCATTTTCCCGAATCTTTGGAAAGTGCGATCACTTCGTTGGGACTGGCGCCATAGCCGACGATGTCCCCCAAATTCACCAACCCATCGTGAGGCGGTGCTGCGGCAAGAGAAGCCTCAAGCGCCTCAAGATTGCTGTGAATGTCGCTGAGTATAAGAATGCGCATGAAATGACGGGCGATTATAGACCGTGGCCGCGGCCCCGGGCAGGCATCGGCGTTTGGCCAACGGTATTTAGAACAGGGCAGCGTGCCAGGTGTCCGGGGCTGATTTCAACCAATGGAGGCAGCTCGCTGGCGCACTCCTCGATCTGGTACGAGCAGCGGGGCTGAAATGTGCATCCGGGCGGCAGCGCGTGGATCCCCGGCACCGAGCCTTCGATCGTCGGCAGTGGAAGCGTGCGGTCGCTGCGTAAGGTGGGGACCGAATGCAACAGGCCCCGCGTGTACGGGTGCGCCGGCGCGCGAAAGATGTCGCCCACCGCCCCCATCTCCACCACGCTGCCTGCATACATCACAGCAACCCGGTGAGCCACTCGTGAGACAACCGCCAAATCGTGCGAGATGAAGAGCATGGCTAGGTTGAAGCGGTCGCGCATTTCGGCGAGCAATTCCAGCATCTGCGCCTGGATCGTGACATCGAGAGCTGTCGTGGGTTCGTCAGCTATCAGCAGCTTTGGCCGGTTGACCACCGCCATCGCGATCATAATGCGCTGCCTCATGCCGCCCGAAAGCTGATGGGGATAGTCGCGCGAGCGACGTTCGTGATCGGGTATTGCGACCACTTTCATGGCTTCCAGAGCGCGGCCCCAGGCTTCGTGCTTGGCAGCAGCGGAACTTGCGGAATGTGCCAGCACCGCCTCAGCTATCTGGTCGCCTACCCGCATCACGGGATTGAGCGCGGTCATGGGCTCTTGAAAGATCATTGCGATCTGGGAGCCCCGCAGGCGGCGCATCTCCTCTTCGGATTGTGCGAGCAGGTTGAGTTCGGGAAGCGAGCCCACCTTCTCGCCAGCGGCTGGTTGAAAGCGGACTTCGCCCGAAATCCGGGCTTGTGGCGGAAGCAGCCTCATGATGGCCAAAGATGTAACCGACTTACCCGAACCGGACTCGCCTACCAGCCCAAGAACCTCACCGGGAGCAATGGCAAAGCTCAAATCATGAACGGCGGTAAATCCTCGCGAAGCGGCGACTGCGGTCGCAAATCGGCCATTGGAAGCAGGTCGGCGCGGATTGTGCGAAGCGCTCTCAGTCCTGAACTCAACAAACAAATGACGGACATCGAGCAGGTACGACGACATGTCCACATCCTAGCAGGGGATTCTCTGGGAGCAAGCGAAGCAGCTTACGTGCCCACTCTGAGCCACTTAGAACGCGCTTTCCACATTTCTCAGTTTCTGTGAAATGAAACTTTTGGTCCAAATAAATCACGTAAGCTCGCCAAAATTGCACTCGAAATAGAGTGCGCAGAATTCTGGCGGAAGTACCTGCCCAAAAAGCTGGCATGGCCGTGTGGATGTGCTGCACTCTGCTGAAAATGCGCGAGATAGAAAGAACGTTTTTGATTTGACTTAAAAACTGAGAGGAGTAAAACCATAATCGTTCTTCGGTAGTTCTTGAGTTTACCCAGTTGGTGCGGCGTCCGGGGCTCAAGCAGGATCACCGAGCTTGATCGCAAGATCATCTCGGAGGGTCAGCAAGGGTCTATAGCAAAGCACTGGTTGAGGCGAACGGGAACTTACTGAAAAGCAAAATGGAGTCCCGAGGCGTTGGCCGGTTTTCCCGGTTGGCGGTAAGCCCGGAGCCCGAGCGGAACGATCGCCCATCATGAACCCGCAAGGTAGTAGTGGTGAGCGCAGGTCGGCGAGGGTCTAACGCGAGCTACTGGCCGAGGAGAATAGGTTCCAACACCACCTCGGGATTCTTTGTTTTTGGCTGGATCCCGCCGCAGTATCTCTGAAATTCCATCACACCAAGCAAGTCGCTACACGCGCTGTATAAGCTCCAGCCGTCTCCTACAGTGGGATATTTCCGTGTTTTTTGGGCGGGTTCTTGTCGCGTTTTGTCTCCAGCATTGCCAGCGCCTGGATCAGCTTCTTGCGGGTATCACGAGGACGGATCACAGCATCAATAAATCCGCGTTCCGCGGCAATGTAGGGATTGGCGAAGCGGTCTCGAAATTCCTCAATTTTCTGCGCCCGGAGCTTTTCACGCTTCGGTGCAGCTTCCAGTTCGCGCTTGTAAACGATGTCCACCGCTCCTTCCGGACCCATCACCGCGATTTCGGCTGTCGGCCAGGCGTAGTTCACGTCGGTCCGAATGTGTTTCGACGCCATCACGCAATAGGCTCCTCCGTACGCTTTGCGGGTGATCACGGTGACCTTGGGCACAGTGGCTTCCGCGAAGGCAAAGAGCAGCTTCGCGCCCTGTCTGATGATGCCGCCATACTCCTGGTTCGTGCCGGGCAAGAACCCGGGAACGTCTTCGAAGGTGACCAGCGGGATGTTGAAAGCATCACAGAAGCGCACAAAGCGTGCGCCCTTGACTGACGCGTTGATGTCGAGCGTACCCGCCAAAAACGCGGGCTGATTGGCCACAATGCCAACCGAGCGGCCGTCCAAACGCGCGAATCCCACCACGATGTTCTTCGCAAAATGCTCGTGCACTTCGAAAAAGTAGCCATCATCGACCACCGCGTGGATGACGTCTTTCATGTCATAGGGCTGGTTCGATTCGGCGGGAACTACCGTATCCAGCTGCACATCTGCCCGATCCATGGGGTCGGTACAAGCGCGCCGGGGTGGGTCGTCAACATTGTTAGAGGGAATAAAGCTCAACAACTCGCGGACCATCGAAAGGCATTCGGCATCGTCGTGGGCAAGAAAGTGCGCCACCCCCGAAGTTTCATTGTGGGTGGTGGCGCCGCCGAGCTGATCCTTCGTGACCTCTTCATGGGTCACCAGCTTAATCACGTCAGGGCCGGTGATGAACATGTACGAAGTCTTGTCCACCATGAAGATGAAGTCGGTAATGGCCGGCGAGTAAACAGCACCGCCGGCGCACGGTCCCATGATGGCCGAGATCTGGGGAACGACGCCGCTGTAGAGCGTATTGCGCAGGAAAATGTCAGCGTAGCCGGCCAGGGACATGACACCTTCCTGAATGCGGGCGCCCCCAGAATCGTTGAGTCCGATTACCGGAGCGCCGACCTTAGCCGCCAGATCCATAATCTTGACGATCTTGGCGGCGTTTGCTTCTGAAAGTGAGCCTCCGAAAACGGTGAAGTCCTGGGCAAAAACGAACACCAGCCGCCCTTCTATGCGGCCGTAACCAGTGATAAATCCATCTCCGTAGTATTTCTGTTCTTCCATGCCGAAATCGGTGCTGCGATGGGTGACCAGCTTGTCGGTCTCTTCGAAGCTGCTTTCGTCGAGCAGAAACTCAATGCGTTCTCGCGCCGACATCTTTCCCTGCTTGTGCTGGCTTTGGCGGCGCGCCTCTCCGCCCCCCGCTTCGGCGAGGCCGTCGCGCCGCTTGAGTTCGGCAAGTTTGTCTTCCAGCTTCATGGAGGGGAATTATAGCGGGAGTGCGGATTCACCCGGGGTAATGACAGCGCTGGCTATTCCATGGCTCCACCGAAAGGATGGTACTGATAACTCTTTCCCGTCCAGAATATGACTGAGCTGTTGGTGTCAACTTCCTGGGCGGCAATTGCAGAGATGGGTTTTTTGTGCAGCAGAGTCTTAGAAAGAGAAACTTTGACAAAAGGAACATTGATGATTACGAACTTGGCTTTGGGTGTAGGGGCCTTCCAAGCATCATTCGCAGCACCATGAATGATGAGAAGCACGAGTCCCCGGTTTCTAGGATCACTGGCATCGAAATTCATTGTGACCTTGGGATCGCCGAACCCGTAAAACGCATAGTACGGATCAATAACCTTGTAATTGAATCCAACGGAGTTCACTAAAGGATTGCTGGCATGTGCCACCAGCACCAGATCGGGAATTCCATCCCCGTTGAAGTCCCCTATCATGGGATCGAGTGGCGTCGAGAGGGTGTACCCCGACCCGAATTGGGCGCGCACAAGTTTCTTCGCTGCTTCCGGATCGAGCTGGACGGCCGAACTGGGTTCTTCGAGAGATTTGTCACCTGATTGGCCTAAAAAGGCAATCGGGGAGATCAACAGAATACAAACAGAAGCAAAACGGCAACTGCGACGCATATGCTTACTTTATCCCTCGGGAGTGCTGGCGGATACACTCTTTGCTAGGCGTTACCGGCAAAGGCAACATATTTCATAGGTCGGGGTCATTGCACCCGCAAATTGTCAGCCCGGTTCCACATCTGCTCGAAATCGCGCTCGAAGGCCTTCACCTGCGCAACGTCCGTGATGAAATGAATGCTGTTGTCCTGCCTCTTCAGCCCCGCCGGAGACCAGTTAGCGCTGCCCTCGCGCAGCATTCCGCCATCGACGACGTAAGCCTTTAGGTGCATCAAGTCACGCTCGCTGGAATTCTTGACTCGAATTTGAATGTCTTGCTCTTGATGCAGGATGTCGCTACACGAAGCCTCGGCATGCTCCGCAGCGTGGCGTTGCTCCTCCTGGTATTGTGAGCGGTCGCGATAGAGGCGTATTCGCACCCCCCGCCGCGCCAATTCGAGCAGTTCTTGTGCCAGGTACTTGTCAGTAAAAGCGTACATGGCAATATCCACCGTTCGCTGTGCCTGCCGAAGTTGTTGAATATCCAACCGCTCCAGATTGTCCGCAGGCGAGTAATAAGCATCCCGGTGGTCGGTTGCCAAAGGCGGGGCTTGCAATGTGGGATTCGGGCTCAGTAAGCGGTGCGCAACAACCCGGGGATAGGAGGCTCCGGCAATCAGCACCACGCAAGCCAGGAATGAGAGCCGCATTACCATTCTTTTATTGGCGAGCACGTCGTCCACCATGACAAGGCGCCTTGATACTTACGTTCTTTGTCGAGCCCGGAAATGCTCCCATCCACTGACGGGCAGCACGCTTTCGCGTCCATCCTTTACCAGGACTATGCGGCGGCCGCGGGTGATTTCTCCGATGCGCGTGATCTGAATCCCAGCGAGCTGAGACGGCACCCGCTGGTTTGCTGGCGCGGTAAACAGCAGCTCGTAGTCTTCACCCCCATGCAACGCCAAAGAGAGGTCCGCCCCCTTTGCCGCGGGGATGCGTTCAGCGTAAATACGTGCGCCCACTCGGCTTTCCTCGCAAATGTGGTCGAGATCCGTGGAGAGACCGTCACTGATATCAATCATTGACGAAGCCATTTTGCCTGCTCGCAATGCCTGCCCTAACGCGACGCGCGGAACCGGAAAGAAATGTGCGGGATAGCGGGCGGGATTGAGCTTCCGACCCGCGCGCAATTCCTTCAGGACCCACGCGGAGCCGCCCAATTTACCGCTGACGTAAATGGCGTGGCCCGCTTGGGCGCCCGCACGAAACACCGCCGTTCCTTTGGGAACCGAGCCGAGCACTACGATGTCAGCCAGCACGCCGGAAGGGGATTCAGCGGTGTCGCCGCCAGCCAGGACAGTCTTGAAACGGCTTCCCAGCGCGAGCACACCTCGGACGAAGCCGTTCACCCAGGCTTGAGGAATATCTGACGGTAGCGCCAATGAAAGAAATGCGGCAACGGGGGTTCCCCCCATGGCCGCAATATCGCTCAGTCCTCGTGCCAGGCAACGGTGCCCGACCGACTCCGGGGGGTGCCATTGACGATGGAAATGAATATTTTCCAGGCTGAAGTCGGTTGTGACCAGAACCTGGTCTGCGGCTGGAATGCCTAGCAGTGCGGCATCGTCGCCGATTCCCCGCAGCACCGCGGCATGCCGGAGATACGTGCCCGAACCAGACAACCTATGACTGGAAGCCCGCGCCCGACGGCGGATTTGGCGGATCAACGATTTCTCTTGCCGGCGCACCGCGACTAACTATACGCGACTAACTATAAAAGACTGATCAACTTGTGAGAAGACGCTGGAATTGGCCTGCGCCATTGGTAACCACCAAGAACCGAGGACAAATCACCTCGGTAACTAATTTAGGTGTTTTACCGCGTTGACAGGGTTAAAGCTGGTTTGTTACGTTCGGTAAGTAGTTTCCCTTGGTCGAGGCATCTGGCGGCACGGGGACGCGCCGCTTAAGGTGTATTTGTCTCGGGGCTTATCGGTTCAGCCGGATCCGAAATCGGACGCGCGACCGCCCACTCCCTGTCGTATAGGCAGCGTAGTCCGGGGATCAACAAAGGCTGTGGAACCAACGATGGCCCGCACGACTGTGAAGTAGGCGCGGTAGAGACGCATGAATTGGAGAACTGTTGCGTAAGCGCTTTTACATTCTATTCGTGACCCGGGACTCAGACGGGCAACTCCGTAAGGTTCAAATCCCTATTTATTATCTATATGTGTTGGTCGCTGGCGCCCTGCTGGGCATGGCTAGCCTTACCGGAATCGTCAGCTCCTATACCAGAATGGTGATGAAGGTTTCGCGCTTTGATCAGCTGCGCGTAGAAAAAGAAGCGCTCACCAAGCGGTACACGCGCCTGGAACAGGCGGAACACGAAAAGGACATCCAGGTGGCATCGTTGGGCTCCCTGGCCAGCGAGGTTTCTGCGCTTTACGGACTCAGGCAGGAACCGGTGCTCGGCAGCAAGCTGGCGGATGAAGCACCGGACAATGAGATAGATGCGTCGCTTGGCCAGTTATACGTATTGAGGAAATCGGCTTTGACAGGTGTTGCCACGGTTGGCATCAGCATGGGAGTTACCCGCTCCCTGACCATGGCGGATTGGGTGCGTGCCTCTGCTGCGCCTACTTTGTGGCCGGTTATGGGAAGAGTTACGGGATCATTTGGGGAACGCATTGATCCCTTCAACGGCGAAGGCGCATTCCACCGCGGGGTTGACATCTCCTCGGGATTTGGACAGCCAGTGGTAGCCCCCGCAGATGGAATGGTCTTTTACGCCAACTCGGTAAGCGGCTATGGTCGCACCATAATCCTTGATCATGGACGCGGCATCACCACTCTTTACGGTCACCTGGCCAGCTATTCGATCACCCAGGGCCAGGAAGTGCACCGTGGTGATGTGATCGGCTACGTGGGTCAGAGCGGCCGCAGCACCGGGCCACATCTCCATTATGAAGTACGCATCAACGGTGTGCCGGTCAATCCTTATAAGTATCTGCGCATGACTTTAGCCAACCAGCATGGTCTCCTGCTTTCCTCCCTGAACACTAGTTACATGCCGCACGACGGCAACTAGATAGCCTCCAACAGCTAAGACTTCCGGCTTTGACTTTCTACTCCTGTGCATTTACAACCAGACCACCGCTTAATTTGGTAAGAACTATTTCCATAGCTTTTGATACCGGATGGAAAGATGCGCGTCCTGATCACTGGTGGCACCGGAACCGTGGGTAGTGCAACGGTGCGCAAACTCCTATCGCAGTCAGTACCGGTGTCAGTGCTGACGCACTCACCGGAGAAATCAAAGTCCCTTCCCGCGGGTGTGCAAGCAGTATTCGGCGACTTTCGCAAGCCCGAGACTCTCCCCGTCGCGATGGACGGCATTGACGAACTGTTTCTTATCACTGCCCTGAGCCAGAGCGAAAGCGAAGAAGGTATCAATGTGGTGCGAGCCGCAAGGCAAGCCGGAATCAAGCGGGTTGTACTCCTATCCATCCATGACGTGGAGAGTGCCCCGCATGTTCCGCACTTCCGCTCAAAAATCGAGATTGAAGCCGCCCTTCGCGACAGCGGAATCCCCTGCACCGTCCTGATGCCAAACAACTTCTTTCAAAATGATTATTTCTTTCAGCAGCCCATCAGCGAATTCGGCGTCTATCCGCAGCCCTATGGCGACATCGGCCTGAGCCGGGTTGATGTTCGCGATATCGCGGATGCTGCAGTAAACGCGCTATTGCAAGAGGGCCACGAAGGGGAACGTTATCCTCTGGTCGGTCCGGAGGCGCTGAATGGTTTTCAGACCGCCCAGATTTGGGGCCGCCACCTGGGAAAAGAAATCCGCTATGCAGGGAATGACCTGAAAGCCTGGGGAGAGCAGGTGCAGGGCCTCATGCCGGCATGGCTGGTTGAAGACCTGAAGACCATGTATGCCTTCTTCCAGCAGAACGGGTTGAGAGCGACGGAAGCCGACCTCAAGCAGCAGGCCAAGATTCTGCATCATCCACCCCGGGACTACGGCACGTTTGTAGCTGAAACCGCGCGCGCTTGGAAGGGCTGAGCCTCGGCCAGTCTTTTATTTCGGTCTGCGCCTCATTTTATGTTTCTTGGGCGGAGCGATCGGCTCCGCAACTGCGGGGGCAGAAGGCTCCGCCGGCGGTTCGGTAAAAACCTTCTTGATAAACTCTGGCGGCACGACCGCGCTCAGTGCAACCCTCTCCCTTGATTGCTTCACTTGCAGGCTGTTGAAGAACTTCTTTACGTCCTGGTCGGTGCCACCGGTGGTGAGGGTGGGTTCAAGAGCGTGAAAAACGGTCACCAGTGAGGCAAGTCGCTCAGCAACCTGCGATGCCTGGGCTTGATTGCTGAAGAAAGCCTCGGCGCGGAAGTGAATGGCGAGCAAAAAACGTACCGAGACAACCACCGTGGAACCGGACAGCAGTTGTCGATAGTCCAATGGCAGTGCCAAGCTATTCAATTGTTGATTCCGCAATTGGGAAGGATTGCTGGCGATTACCCAGGCCAAACTGCCCAAGGGGACACGCTTGTAGTAGGAGCGCAACAGCGCCGGCCCGCCGAAAGGCGAGGCCAGCCTATGTGAGCGATCAATAATTTCCCGGATTACTGCCGGATCGTTTGTATTGGAGGCGGCGATGGTGCCAACACCCAGCAAGGCAATCCGCAAGGTGCGACCCTCGAGGGGAATGTTGAAGATGTCCACCTGATTGTAGTTTTCGACCGAGCCTGCGACCTTGCGAAAGTACTCGCTCACTTTTTGTGAGTTCCAGCGACCGAGGAAAACTTCCGTGAATCGTGGGGATCCGTCCGGGGCAGCAAGAGGGCCGGTGTAGTGGATGGCAAAGGCAGCCTCGTCCAGGTCGCGCTCAAACTGGAAGCCGGTTTCACGGACAAACTGCTCATATTCAGGATCCAGGGAAACCGGGGGAAGCTTGCCGAGGCGGCTCACGCGCCGCACCCACCTTAGATCCAGGTAAACAAAGGCATCGGCGCCGGGGAGTAGGCGCGCAGGCTCAGGGGGAGCCTGTTTCCGCAGACCGATGATCAGTACCAGGACCGCGGCAACCAGAACCACGGTCAACAGGGTGATGCGGGTGCGTGGTCGCATGGATTTTTGCCCGCAGGGCGAACAACCCTCATAGTGACGGTGGCAGAGCCCGGCGACTTCGAGTAAAATCGTTTAAGAAGAATTGCAAATCATAGCACTCAGCAACAAGGAAATTACGCGGGGCCGAGTGCGTTGCACGCCGGGTTCCGTTTGTGTTAACCTCTAAACTTTGTCCCGCAAGGTGGGCGGGAGATGTGTCTTTGGTGCGTCATAGGTGATGCACCGAAACCGCTGGCGTAGCTCAGCTGGTAGAGCATCTGATTTGTAATCAGAGGGTCGGGGGTTCAACTCCCTCCGCCAGCTCCAGGAACGGAATCAGACGCTGGTCAGTCGAGCGGTGGGCCGACGATAGCAGGACGATAATTCCAGAACGCACTCCTTAAGGATTTCCGAAGTGGGTTCGCTCTTCGTGCGGAGGTATGCGCGCGCGTTTACGTGTTCTTATGCGCACAACTCCACGGGCGTGAGGAGCGCGGAGTAAGCGTGGGCGATTGTAAAAGCGAGCGGCTGGCGACAGCGCCGCCTGAAACGGTTTCTGCACAGGTGGCCGAGTGGTTAATGGCAGCAGACTGTAAATCTGCCGCTCCTTGCGAGCTACGGAGGTTCGAATCCTCCCCTGTGCACCAGGATTTTTAAGTGAATCGCTTGCTGATTGCGTTAGTGGCATACGCGGTGCTCGCGGTGCTGGCTTGGCAGACCATCAGCGACGAGAAGATGCGGCTGGTAACGCTGATTGTGCTGGCTGGTTTCGCGGTGAGAACGCTGGCGCATCGGCGTGACGGTGTCCGCGAAGATACCGAGGGAGATTCGAAGAACGAGCCGACGTAGCTCAGTTGGTAGAGCACTCCCTTGGTAAGGGAGAGGTCACCAGTTCAATCCTGGTCGTCGGCTCCAGGGTTTGGTTGAGCCGGTTTGCGGGCGTGAGCGGAGCGGGAGCCCGCAGGCGAAATCCCGAGCGCAGCGAGGGATCTACGGAAGGGCGGGAGTAACTCAGTGGTAGAGTCACAGCCTTCCAAGCTGTTGGTCGCGGGTTCGATTCCCGTCTCCCGCTCCAGATTTTGAAAGCAGGGAATTGCAACTATGGCTGAGGCGGGGTTCAACCAGGCTGCAATCAGGGTCCAGCGAGAACTGGAGTTTGCGGAATTGAAACAAGCCATTGATAAGGCGCTGACCCGGCCGGCAGTGGAGCGATTTCTCAAAGACCTGAAGAAAAAAGGGATCGGCATACGTGACTTCGATGCCGTGCTCGCGAACCAAGTGATCGAGCACGCTGATGAAGCTGAAAAGGCAGCATCTACTGCCAGAGGGCTTTACGATTCGCTGACGCTCTCAGACCAGGGTCTGATCAGGGAGTTTTACCTGGAGCGGCTGGAACACGTAGATGTGGAATTGAGGGCAAAATACGCTCAGGTTTATCGCGTGTTTTGAGACTGAAGCAGCACTGAGATAAGGGAGTAAACAGAGGCAATGGCGAAAGAGAAATTTGAACGGAATAAGCCGCACGTGAACGTGGGGACGATCGGGCACATTGACCACGGGAAGACGACGTTGACGGCGGCGATCACCAAAGTGCTGTCGAAGCACAACCCGAAGGTGGCGTTCCGCTCGTTCGATTCGATAGACAACGCGCCCGAGGAGCGGGAGCGGGGGATCACGATCGCGACGGCGCAC
>DASRFG010000005.1 GCA_035651655.1 Terriglobales bacterium | reverse complement strand
CATGCCGGCCTTCTCGATGGCGTTGGCCGTGCCCTCCGTCGCCACCAGGTGGAAGCCCAGTTCGACATACTGCCGCGCCAGGTTGACCAGGCCTGTCTTGTCGCGATCACTGACACTAAAGAAGACCGTCCCTTTCAGCGGTAGTTGCTGACCCGCTGAGAGCTGCGCCTTGGCAAAGGCCTCGCCGAAGTTGTCTGCCACGCCCATCACTTCGCCCGTGGACTTCATCTCCGGGCCCAGCACCGTGTCGACCCCTGGGAATTTGCTCCACGGAAAAACCGGCGACTTGACGTAGTAATACGTTCCCGTTCCCAAGTCTTTTTCACTCACGTCCAGGAACTCGCGCAACCGGCGTCCCGTCATCAGCCGCGAAGCAATTTTGGCCAGAGGCACGCCCGTCGCCTTTGAAACATAGGGCACGGTGCGCGAGGCACGCGGGTTCACTTCGATCACGAATACTTTGTCCGGCTGCCCGGGCTTGCGCTGAATGGCGAACTGCAGGTTGGCCAGGCCAATCACGTTCAGCGCCAGCGCCAGCTTGCGCGTGTAGCCGCGAATCGTCTCCAGGGTCGCCGCAGCCAAGTCTACCGACGGCAGCACGCACGACGAATCGCCGGAGTGGATGCCTGCTTCCTCGATGTGCTGCATGATGCCGGCGATGACCACGTCTTCGCCGTCGGAGAGCGCGTCCACATCAACTTCAATCGCGTCTTCCAGGAAGTGATCGATCAGGACGGGTCGCTCTTGCGAGTATTCAACCGCTTCCTTCATATAGCGGATTATCGATTCGTCGTCGTAGGCGATCACCATGGCGCGGCCGCCGAGCACATAAGAAGGACGCACCAGCACTGGATAGCCCACTGCATTCGCAGCGGTCAGCGCTTCCTCAACCGAAGTTGCCATGCCGCCGGGAGGTTGTGGAATCTCCAGCTCTTCCAGCAGCTTTCCAAACCGCTTGCGGTCTTCTGCGAGATCGATCGACTCGGGTGACGTTCCGATGATGGGCACGCCTGCGGCCTTGAGCGGCAGGGCCAGGTTGAGGGGAGTCTGCCCGCCGAACTGCACGATGACGCCGATTGACGCGCCGGTCGAAGCTTCGTGCTCGTAGATTGCGAAAACATCTTCCAGCGTGAGCGGCTCGAAGAACAGACGATCGCTGGTGTCGTAGTCGGTGGAAACCGTCTCCGGGTTGCAGTTCACCATCACGGTTTCGTAACCGTCCTCGCGCAGTGCGAACGCCGCATGGCAGCAGCAGTAATCGAATTCAATTCCCTGCCCTATACGGTTCGGACCACTCCCGAGGATGATCACCTTCTTCTGCTTGCTCGGCGTGGCCTCGTCTTCTTCTTCATAGGTCGAGTAGAGATAGGGCGTGAAGCTCTCAAACTCGGCGGCACAAGTGTCCACACGCTTGTAAACCGGCGCGATGCCAAGCTGCTTGCGCATCTGGCGGACCTTCTCCGCGCTGGCGCGACCGCGATCCATGCGCCAGATATTTGCCAGGCGGCCATCGGAGAAGCCCATGCGCTTGGCATCGCGGATCAGCTCAGGCGGCGTCAGATCAGGCGCAGATTTCTCCAGCTCCGATTGCATGTCGTTGATCTCTTTGAGCTGATAGAGGAACCAGGGGTCAATCGAGGTCATCTTCGCGATCTGCTTGACGGTGTGGCCCTGGCGCAGCGCGTAGCGGATGTAAGCGAGACGCTCGGGATGCGGCGTGACTAAGCGTTGGGTGAGGATTCGCGGTTCAATCTGCTCCGAGCCAATGCGCTTGCCGGTATCAAGCGCGCGTACGGCTTTGAGCAGCGCTTCTTTAAAAGTGCGGCCGATGGCCATTACTTCGCCAACTGACTTCATCTGCGGGCCGAGGTTTTCGTCCACGCCGGGGAATTTTTCGAACTGCCACTTAGGAATTTTTACGACTACGTAATCGAGCGTAGGCTCGAAGCATGCCGGTGTCTTGCGCGTGATGTCATTGCGAATTTCGTCGAGGGTATAACCGATAGCCAGCTTGGCGGCAATCTTCGCGATCGGGAACCCTGTGGCCTTTGATGCCAGCGCCGAGGAGCGCGAGACACGCGGATTCATTTCAATGACCACCTGGCGGCCGGTTTCAGGGTGGACCGCAAACTGAATGTTCGAACCACCAGTTTCGACGCCTACTTCGCGAATCACCGCAATGGCGGAGTCACGCATCACCTGGTATTCGCGGTCGGTGAGCGTCTGGGCAGGCGCGACCGTGATGGAATCACCAGTGTGCACTCCCATGGGATCAAAATTCTCGATGGAGCAGATAATGATTACGTTGTCCGCCAGGTCACGCATGACCTCGAGCTCGTACTCTTTCCAGCCCAGGACGGACTCTTCGATGAGGACTTCGTGTACAGGCGAGAGATCGAGGCCGCGAGCGAGAATTTGCAACAACTCTTCGCGGTTGTAGGCGAGACCGCCGCCGGTGCCACCCAATGTGAACGAAGGCCGGATAATCACCGGAAAGCCGATCTGCCCGGCGAAATCGAGGCCGTCTTTAAGATTATTGACCAGCTTGGATTTGGGCACATCGAGGCCGATGCGCTGCATGGCGTCTTTGAAGAACAGCCGGTCTTCGGCCTTTTTAATGGCGTCAATTTTTGCGCCGATGAGCTGCACGTTGTATTTTTCGAGCACCGCGGCATCCGCCAGTTCGACCGCCAGGTTCAGAGCAGTCTGACCGCCAACTGTCGGCAACAACGCAAAGCCGCGACCATCGCACATTTCCGATTCGACCCTGATGATCTCTTCCAGATAGGTGCGACTGAGCGGCTCGATGTACGTGCGGTCGGCAATCTCGGGATCGGTCATGATGGTGGCAGGATTCGAATTCGCCAGCACCACCTCGTATCCTTCGGCCTTCAGCGCTTTGCAGGCCTGCGTGCCCGAGTAATCGAACTCCGCCGATTGGCCGATGATGATCGGCCCGGAGCCGATAATCAGAATCTTCGAGATGTCATTGCGTCGAGGCATGAAGAGCAGTTCTCAGTTGGCAGTTCTCAGTTCTCAGTCGCGTCAAAAAGCACCCTCTCAAGATCGTCACCGCACCGGACAATGCGCATATAGCAAATCGGTCGGAGCAGCAGTCAGTATCAAATCTAGTTCGCACGCGGGTTCGCCGCACTCGATATGCTCCGGCTGGAGCCATGCCCTGCTCATTATTAACAAGCGATACGTTCCCGCCCTAGCTAATCCGAAATCAAAACGTCCTTCACCATCGGTGTGCGTAGTTGAAAGAGTCCGATAGCCTCGTGATTCCCGCTTCCGGAGCTCGAGCTTTGAGTCTTTGAAATCAGCCTTGCTCTGATCCTTCATTCGTCCAAATAGGTGGACTGCTTTGTCGATTTTCAAATTCGGCTCAACCGATTCAGTGTCACAAGGGCAGGGCTCCAGCCCCACCCCGCCACATAGAGGGGATTGTTGTGCTAGAGATGCAGTCGTGCACATCACCAGTAGCGCCAGTGTCTGTGAAATCGAGATATTCGACCATAAGCACATAAGTTAGACACTGCTCTGACCGTTCCACTCCTCCATCATCTTCACAAAATCCTTGAACAGGTAATGCGAATCGTGCGGGCCGGGCGAAGCCTCCGGGTGATATTGAACACTAAACACCGGCAGGTTTCTGTGACGCATGCCCTCGAGCGTGTTGTCGTTCAGGTCGATATGGGTCAGCTCGACCTCACTTTGCGGCAGGCTGTCGGGATCGACGGCAAAATTGTGGTTGTGCGCGGTGATCTCGACTTTGCCGCTATGAAGCTGCTTGACCGGGTGGTTTCCGCCGTGGTGGCCGAACTTGAGCTTGTAGGTCTTGCCACCCAGCGCGAGCCCGAGCAGCTGATGTCCAAGGCAGATGCCGAATACGGGGACTTTGCCCATCAGCCGACGAATGTTCTCGTGCGCGTAGGTGCAGGGCTGGGGGTCGCCGGGGCCGTTTGAAAGAAAAATTCCGTCCGGCTTTAGGCTGAGCACGTCTTCCGCAGGCGTTTCCGCGGGGACGACGGTGACCCTGCAACGCTCGGCACGCAGCTTCCGCAGAATGTTGTGCTTGATGCCGTAGTCATAAGCTACTACGTGGAAACGCGGGGGCTCATCTTTTACGCCGACCACTTCCGTCGGCTCGTGTGATCGCTCGCCAACCTCCCACACGTAGCGCTGCTTGGTGCTGACTACTCTCGCCAGGTCGGTTCCGTCCATCTTTGGAATGGACCGGGCTTTCGCGATCAACTTCGCTGTATCGGTTTCAAGTGACGAGATAATGCCGCGCATTACCCCGTTATCCCGCAAGTGACGCACGAGAGCACGAGTGTCAATTTCCGCCAGCACCGGGATCTTAAAGCGCTCCAGATATTGCTCGGCAACTTCCTGCGATCGCCAATTGGAGCTGACACGCGAGAACTCACGCACCACCAAACCTTCGATGTACGGACGGTTGGCCTCGACATCGTCGGAGTTGGTGCCGTAGTTGCCGATTTCAGGGTTAGTGAGAACTACAATCTGGCCGGCGTAAGAGGGATCGGTGAAAATTTCCTGATAGCCGGTGATGGAAGTATTAAAAACAACTTCGCCGTAACATTCGGCGTTCGCGCCGTAGCCTTTGCCGCGGAAGATGCGACCATCTTCCAGCGCCAGGATCGCCTGCATTCATTCTCCGGGAGGTGGATTTCACAGATTTTAACAGGTGTGAGCGGCAGGAACCAAGAGAGATGTGCTGTGGATATTATTTTTCCTTGTTAACCAGCGTTCCGAATCGGTGGAGCAGGCATCAGCGCAATGTTCCCACCCGATCAATGGGCCAATAGCCAAACACCGCCTTGCCGTAGATGTAGCGCTGGTCCACTGGCCCGAAGTCGCGGCTGTCATCCGACATGGTGCGATGATCGCCCAACAGGAAGTAGCAGTGTGGCGGCACTACGATTTCGGGATAGGAGCGGGTATCGGCATAAAAAGTCGGCACGTATGCTTCGTCTAATTGCTGCCCATTGACGTACACTCTGCCCTGCTCAATCAGCACGCGGTCCCCAGCGGTCCCGATCACCCGCTTGATATAGCTCTTGGTAGTGTCCCGGGGGTACCGGAAGACAACTATGTCCCCACGGCCGATGGGTTCCAGCCGATAGACAAATTTGTTGATGAAGATGCGCTCCTGGTCGAACAGTCCGGGCATCATGCTGGTGCCCTCAACTTTTACCGGCTGGTAGAGAAAAATGATGATGAATGCGGAAATGGCAAGGGAGATGATCAGGTCTCGTAACCAGGCCGATACTAACGTATAGCGGCGAGCACCCTCCGGCTTAACCGGCAAGACGGTAGCATCTGCCGGGGTGACGTGATTCAGGGGATTCGGCTCGGTAGCCATGATTCAGCTTCTATTCTAGTATGGGTCGCGTCAGAGTGTTTTGGATGTCCGCCGAAACCAGATAGAATCTGCGAGCACACCATGTACAAACGCATTTGGACATCAATTTTTGTGTTCCTGGTAGCCATGACCACCTCAGCGCAATGGGCGGACTCGAATTCTGAGGAGAGCCCGGTCGGCCAGGTCCCGGCTTATAACGCTGCACCGCCGAAAAAAGGCCAGAAGCTACCATCCATTTTGGCCAAAGATCAGCTCTTGGGCCCGGCTTTCGAATATCCATTTCAGACCCGGGCCTATGAACTGGCGTCTAGAATTCCAGCCACCATTTATCAGCAACCCTGTTATTGCTATTGCGACCGCATGGGACATAACAGTTTGCACAGCTGTTATGAGTCAGAGCACGCTGCGCACTGTTCTGCCTGCCTGCAAGAGCTCTACTACAGCTACAAAATGGTGAAGCAACACAAAACTGCGCGCCAGATACGCGCCGGTATTATCAAGGGCGAGTGGAAGCAGATTGACGTCAAGAAAGCCGCAGCTCTTAACTGAAGAAGCTGAGTCTGTAACCCAATCCAAGGAGCAATCATGAAAACCGGATTCGTCGCAGTCCTGTGTCTTCTACTGGCCGCAACCAGCTCGGCACAGATAAAGAAGCAGACCAGAGCAGTACGAGGTGCAGGGACGTCTTCCGTTATAGAAGCCAAAGTCCGCGAGGCATGGGAGGACTACAAGAACAAAAACAAAGAAGGTTTCGCCGCCCTGCTTACCGATGATTTCCGGGAAGTCGAGGAAGATGGAATGGGAATGAAGGACAAGAAATTAGAAGTCGGCGAAATTGATCAATTCAACGTTGCCAGCTACAACCTGAGCGACTTTGATGTGAGAGCAATCGCCCTGGCGCCAGCCTGGTGACGTACAAGGCGGAATACAGCGGAACCGCAGAAGGGCAGACCGTGCAAGCAAAAGTAACGGGCGGTGAGATCTGGGTAAAGCGAGGCGGAGATTGGAAGTGCATGTACGCCCAAATGACTACCATCAAGTGACTCAATTAAGGCAATTGCACCGGTCACTATGCTAAGAATCGGCCGGTGTCCCCTGGTTGACGCTTTGTGCTATTGAGGGTAACCTGCTGCAACTGGTAGGGCGGCACTCCCGCTGTGAGGCGGGTGGGCTGGGGGTGGTAAGGAATGAAGAAAAAGCCCGCAGCGAAGGTTAAGAGTTTATCTCCTAACCGCTCGGAAAATAACACACTTACAGGTAAGTCTGGACGTATCCTCCACATGGCACACCCGGTGAAACCGAAGAACTCCTTGTCCGAAGATCCTCGTTTTGCACAGGCGGTCCAAAGTTATGAGGCGGGGCTCCGCTCCTTGCAGGAACGCAAGTTCGAGAAGGCCAAAGCTGCCTTCCAGAAGGTGGTGGGCAGCGGAGTACGCGAACTAATAGACCGCGCTGGAGTGCACCTAAACACGTGCAATCAGCACCTGGAGCGCACGGCTGCAGCCTTTAAAACCCCAGAAGAACACTACGATTACGCCATTTCGCTGATGAACCTGGGGGATTACATTGCTGCGCGAGAGCACCTCGAGAAGCTGTCTAAGCAAGTGCCCAAGGCAGATTTTGTGCACTATGGCTTGGCCGCGCTTGCCTGCCTAACCGGGCGCTATGAGGATTCACTGCGGCACTTGGACGAGGCCATCCGGCTGAATGCCAGCTTGCGGTTCCAGGCCCGCAATGATTCTGACTTCCAGAACTTGTCGGAAGATCCTCGATTCACCGAGCTGTTATACCCCGAGACCGAAAGCGAAATTCCACCGCCGAGCACCTCAGAAGAACGGTAACGAAGTAGCCGAATGACCCCTAACCCATCAGACCCAGCGCAGCCCGTTTCTCGCGGGCGAGGACTTCGCGTGGTAGCCATGGGCGGGGGCACCGGGCTTTCCAGGTTACTGAAAGGACTGAAGCGGCATGTATCAGACGACCAACACGCAGCCATTGCAGAACTGTGCGCGGTAGTGACCGTAAGCGACGACGGCGGCTCGAGCGGTCGGTTGCGCAAGGAATTTAACGTTCTACCCCCTGGCGATATCCGCAATTGTATTGCCGCGCTTTCGGAAGACGAGGCCCTGCTCTCACGACTTTTCCAGCACCGCTTCCAGGCGGGCTCCGGACTCAACGGTCACAGCTTTGGGAATCTTTTCCTCACCGCACTTACTGAGGTCACCGGTGATTTCGCCGAGGCGGTAAAACGCTCATCGGAAATTCTGGCGACGCGTGGCCATATCTATCCCGCCACCACCTCTGACGTGCAACTCGAAGCCGTCATGGCCGATGGACGAAGAGTGCTGGGCGAGACCAAGATTACCGCCAGCACCGGGCGGATCGTCGAGGTCCAGCTCCTGCCTGCGGATGCGCGCCCCCTGCCACAAACGCTCGAAGCAATCGCCACCGCTGATTTGATCACCATAGGTCCGGGTTCCCTTTTCACCAGCCTTGTGCCCAACCTGCTGGTGCATGGGATTCCGGAGGCAGTATCGGCTTCTGCCGCGGTGAAGATTTTCATTTGCAATTTGATGACGCAAGCCAACGAGAGTCTCGACCTAACTGCCGCGGACCACGTTCGTATACTTCATAGCCACGCCCACGCTCGAATCTTTGACTACGCCCTGATCAACCAGACACAAGTCTCTGCTGATGTAGCTGCCAACTATGCCAAGGAGCGTGCCTGCCAGATCGAATGCGATGTGGAGAGAGTGGAGGCTGAAGGAGTAAAGGTCATTCTGGGCGATTACCTCGAAGAGTCCGACGGTGTCGCCCGTCATGCCTCGGAGCGGGTGACACAAGACCTGTTGAGACTTGCCCTGAAACCCAGCGAGACCGCTACGGCAGCGCCGGCCTCGTAGTGAGTCCGCGATAACTGGGATAGCTCAAGCGGCGGGCTACTTTCGTCCGGTACCTACGGCAGCGTATGCGTTCAGTAGCACAGAGGAGAAGATCCCACGAAATCAGCTTGCGTAGGCCCAGCCGCCCTCGGCTGGGCAGCTGAGCGAAGCTCAGCACAGTATTTCTGACGACGACAAACGGAGTGAGAAATCCCTACCTTGCCGAGCTGGCGCTCGCCCGCACAGGCGGGGGCGCCTGTGCCCACGTGATTTATGGTTCCCCAGCCAGGCGGGGGCGCCCGTGCCCACGTGAGTCCCTCAACAGGTAGTTGAGGAGAAGCTCCCATGAAATCAGCTTGCGTAGGCCCAGCCGCCCTCGGCTGGGCGGCTGAGCGAAGCTCAGCACAATATTTCTGACGACGACAAACGGAGTGAGAGATCCCTACCTTGCCGAGCTGGCGCTCGGCCGCACAGGCGAGGGCGCCTGTGCCCACGTGATTTATGGTTCCCCAGCCAGGCGGGGGCGCCTGTGCCCACGTGGTTTATGGTTCCCCAGCCAGGCGAGGGCGCCTGGGCCCACGCACGAACCGGGGTATCGCTACAAAGCACTTACGATATATTGAACCCAGCAATGCCGAAATCGCTCAAGAGAAGCACTACAGGAGCTGCCGACCGTTCGCACTCGGCCACCTTTGCTGTGGTCATCATGGCGGCGGGCAAAGGTACGCGACTCAAGTCACGACACCCGAAGGTGCTGCATGAGGTTGGCGGCAAGCCGTTGCTGGCGCACGTGGTGACTGCTGCTACCAAAGTTGTGCCCGCGAAAGACGTTTACGCCATCGTGGGACACGAAGCTGAGCGGGTAAAGCAAGCCATGCAGGGCAGCGGCATCGGATTCATCTTGCAGGCCGAACAACGTGGCACCGGTCACGCGTTGATAGTTTCAAAGAGCGCGCTTGCCGGGTACGACCATGTAATCGTACTTTCCGGCGATGCGCCTCTGATTTCCGCAGCAACCATCAAAAAACTGCGTGATCAGCATCTGCAAGAGCGCGCCGCGATGACTATTTTGACAGCGGTATTGGACCGTCCGTATGGCTACGGCCGCATAATTTATAAGCAAGGAAGCAAGCAGGTTCAAGCAATCGTCGAGGAAAAAGCCCTTAAGGCGAAGCAGAAATCTCTCAAGGAAATCAATGCCGGGTTCTACGCGTTTGCTGTAAAGCCTCTCTTCCAGCATATCGGCTTGCTCAGTACCAACAATGCCCACCGTGAGTACTACCTCACAGATATGGCCGCCATCCTCGCCCAGGCAAAGCAGAAAGTAGTCTCCGTCAAAACCGAGGATGCGCACGAAGTGCTGGGCTGCAACACCCGGGTTTACTTGAGCGATGTAGATGCCGAGCTGCGGCGTCGTAAGTGCATCGAGCTGATGGTAGAGGGTGTGACCATTTATCGCCCTGAGACCTGCATCATTGATTCTGACGTGACGGTGGGAGCGGACACGATAATCGAGCCTTTCGTCCAATTGCTCGGCAAGACGCGCATTGGAGAAGAATCGCGGATCCGCTCGTATAGCGTGATCAACAACTCCGAAGTTGGTGACCGTGTGCTGGTCCGTCCGGGAAGCATCATGGACGAGGCTCGAGTGGGGGCGAGCGCGATTATCGGCCCGTACTCTCATCTCCGGCCAGCCAGCGAAATTGGCGAGGGAGCGCACGTCGGAAACTTTGTAGAGACAAAAAAAGTCAGGTTAGGCAAAGGTTCGAAGGCCAACCATCTCACCTATTTGGGCGACGCACAAATTGGTGATGGGGTGAACGTAGGTGCGGGCACCATCACCTGCAACTACGATGGCGTGCACAAACACGAAACCATCATCGAAGACGGTGCTTTCATTGGCAGCGACGCCACGCTGGTGGCGCCGGTAAAAATCGGAAAAGGCGCTTACGTGGGCGCAGCTTCATGTGTCACAGACGATGTTCCGGACGAAGCTCTCGCTATCGGCCGTGCGCGCCAGGTCACCAAGCCGGGCTGGGTCCGGGAGCGCCGCAAGTCCCGTGCAGCCGGCGAGAAGCACTGAAGTTCGTACCCCCACTGCGCCCTTAACTCCCGCCGTTGACGTGTTTTTAACCTGAAGGCAGCAGCTTTCGATTTCGGCCCAATCGGCTCTGGATTTACGCGACAATTACAGGGAATTCAAACCCGGAGGTATTTTTATGGCACAAGAGAGCACGAGCAACCAGAAGTCGTTTCGCTGCGCAGACCTGGGACATAAAGAATGCAACTGGCAGGTAAGCGGACGGTCGGAAGACGAATTGATGCCTCAGATCGAGCGTCACGGACGTGAAAAACACAACCTCACAAACTTTGATAACGATACCCGCAACCAGGTGCGGAGTGCGATCCGCGACAAGGCAGCGTAAGCCTTCGGCAGCGGAAACAGGCAAGCAGAAAGGACGGCCCTTGCAGGCCGTCCTTTTTAGTTAGTAGGTTTTATCGCGATACAGCGGCGAACAAATCAGAATGCAGGAGTGACTGGAAGCGATTGTCGTCAGTCCGGAAATGCAACTTGAGGGTGGAGCTGTCGGAATCCACCGTCATACTGTCAATGGCCAGCTTCTCGGTAGGGGTGGCGCCCATTTTCCTGTACATCATGCCCGCCTTTACGACGTTGGCGAGAGTCGATGCCATCATGGAGTCGGAAGTAAGCACGTCGAGGTCGAAGTTCACGCCGCTGGAAAAATTCATCACGTAGCGGGAACCGAGGAGACGTTTCTTCACCGCATTGTAATCAGCCAGTTGTGCGGCCTGACCGAGCGCGGATCGCATCATCGTCTGCGTACCGGCGGAATCCAGCACGCTCCACACCGGCTCTGACTCAACTCCCCCGATCAGGTCCGCAACTTCGGAATTGCTCTGCAGGTTGGGGATATTACCGTCGCGCGAGTCCAGGGCCTGCTTTACAGCAACGCTATCGCCGAAAAGCAACGTCGAGGGGTCAAGGAAACTCATGGTCATGCCCTCACCCATGGGATACAGAGAAGAACTGTTGTACATTGTGGGGCGGATTTTCTTCAGCCGGAATTTCTTCAGCACCGCACGCTCGGTGAACTGGCCTTCAGCGATGCCCACCATCTTCAAGCCTTGTTTTCCGCTGCGGAACGAGGCAAAGGTGAGCTTCTCCAACTGTTTCTCCGGGTAGATGCCCACGGTTCTGAGCGAGCTTTCAAACTGTTTGAGGTTCTGCGGAAGGACCTGATCTTTGAGAGCTTGCGCTGTAGGCGAATTGCGCAAGACACGATAGTCAACCGAAATGATCTGCTGCACCTCGCCAGGGATCACAGACTGGGTGGAGGAGCCCATGGCTGCGCCCCAAGCATTCGACTCGCCAATAACCGTGGCACTCAACAGCGCCACACATAACACTAATTTATTCATGCTGCTTCCTTGGATAGCGTCAGGGGTTTAGATGCAGAGTTCCCGCTCTTGGGCCACCTGCAGCTCTCTTAATTGTATGCGAATCAGAGGAAGAACAAACCCGCAAAACGCTGACTAGATTGGTTACTTTCGACCGTAAAAGGGAACGGCCTCCCTATAGGAGGCCGGTTAAGGTCACCTAAGGTCTAGAGATTATTTCTGGTCGTGGTCCTTGTCTTTGTCTTTATGGGCCAGGATGTGGGCGCATGGATCACCGTGCATGCCATGCCCTTTGCCAGCCATTCTCCCTTCGTGTTCTTCCATTTTCCCGCCGTGACACTGCTTGATTTTCTGCTGCTGTTCAGGACTCAACAACGACATAGTCTGTGAGTGGGTCTGCTCGTGGAGCTGTTTAAGCTGCTCGCGCTTTTGGTCCGCGCTAAGAGAGGTGTTCTGACAGACATCAACCGCCTGTTGATGCATTTTCTGGTGCAGGTCTTTGATCTGTTCCATGGTGGATTGGGAAATGCCAGCCTGCTTAAAGCAGTTTCCTTCACCATGTTCATGCTGCATGGCTTGGGCGTTGTTAGACTCGGAATTCTCAGCTGGGGCCTCTTGGGCCAATACCATTGCGGGGGCGAGAAGCCCAATTGCCAGGAGCATGCGGATAAACGACTTCAGATACATAATGTTCTCCTCCTTCGAATTTCAACCCTGCTAATTCCGCGGAGTTGCGTTCTATTAGACGGTGTTAAGGGCATTCTGTCTCCGGCGAGCAGTCGAATTGTTTAGTCAGCGTTCGATTATGATCAGTTCTTGGCGACAGGTAAGCCCATTCTCATCGCTACATCCAATTGCGGCAAGCTGCGCGACTTTGCGGCGGCGGCTGCCGAGCATGGTGTCGAGGTGCAACCCGTCCCCGGTCTCGACTCGTTGCCCCAAGTGGTCGAAGATGGGACCACATTCCAGGCCAATGCCTGCAAGAAAGCCGAACACTACAGCCGCCTTGTTCCACGAGAAATCGTGTTGGCGGATGACTCTGGACTCGAGGTTGATGCGCTGGGAGGTGCTCCCGGTGTGCGCTCGGCGCGGTACGCCGCCGGTGAAAATGATGAAAATAGCAGCGATGCCGCGAACAATGCCCGATTATTGCGTGAGTTGGCGCCTGTACCGGATGCCCAACGCCAGGCACGATTCGTCTGCGTGATTGCGGCAGCGCGCGATGGCTCTACCCTGACAACTTTTCGAGGAGAGGCGGAGGGTGTGATCTTACATGCGCTGCGCGGCTCGGGCGGGTTTGGCTACGATCCGCTGTTTTATTTTGTGGAATTGGGCAAGACCTTCGCTGAACTCTCAGCCGAGGAGAAGGCTAAAGTCAGCCACCGGGGGAAGGCGTTCAGGAAATTTCTGCAGTGGTACGAACAGCAGGCAAGCCGCAGCGAACCGCAATCATAACCACAGAGCACACAGAGAATTAGTGAGCTTTACAAATGGCCGATGCCATCGGTCTGTGGTTGTAGTTCCCCGCTCTACGCGACTTTGCGCACAATGAGCGCTGAGTTCTTCGACCCGAAGGCAATGCAGTTGCAAATTGCGTGTTCGATGTTTGCTGCGCGACCGGCATCCGGCACGTAGTCGAGATCGCATTCTGGATCAGGTTGCTCGCGATTGATCGTCGGCGGTAGCCGGCCGCTTTCCATCGCAACAAGTGTCGCCGCCAGTCCTGCAGCGCCACTTGCGCCCTGCGGGTGCCCGATCTGCGATTTCAACGACGACATCGGAACTGAGCTTGCATGATCTCCGAGCGCCAACTTCAGCGCTCGCGTCTCCACGCGATCATTCAGTTCGGTGGAAGTCCCGTGCAGGTTCACATAATGAATGTCGGACGCGCCTATGCCCGCTTCGCGCATGGCAACTCCGATGGCTCGCGCCGGCTCTTCTCCGCATTCCTGAAGCCGCACGCGGTGGAAGGCCTCGCAGGTGGTGCCGTATCCGGAGATCTCGGCATAGATGTGAGCGCCCCGCGCGCAAGCGTGCTCGTATTCTTCGAGCACGAACATCCACGCGCCTTCGGCCAGCACGAATCCGTCGCGATCGCCGGAGAAAGGCCGGGACCCGCGTTCCGGCTCGTGGTTCCACGACGAGGTCAGAATGCGCATCAGGATGAAGCCTTTCACAATGCCAAGCGCGATAGGAGCATCGGCTCCGCCTGTGAGTACCGTGTGCGCGGCACCTGATTGGATCTGCCGCATGGCGTAACCGAGAGCATCCGTCGAAGAAGTGCAGCCGGTGGTGATGACGTGGCTCGGTCCGCGAAAGCCGAAACGCATGCTGACATCGCTGGAAAGCGTTCCCATCACTCCGGTGGGAACACAGAACAAGCTCATGTGACGGAAGTCGCCCTTGTGAAAGAGCCGGTACTGTTCCTCGGTAAACTCCTGCGACCCGCCGCCGGAGCCGAGAATCACGGCAATACGGCGCTTTTCGGAGGTGGTCAGAGCGGACGGATCAATTCCAGCATCGGCAACGGCCTCGGTCGCGGCGGCGAGAGCCAGCGGCAAAACCCGCGACACATGCTTGCGCTCGCGCTTTTCCACCCAGGCGAGCTCGTCAAAGTCGGCTACTTCGCCGGCGATGTGCACCGAGATTTCCGATGGATCAAAGCGCGATATGCGACGCACCCCGCTTGTGCCGGCGAGAGTGGCCGCTGTGAACGCTCGCTTCCCTACTCCGTTCGGGCTAACCACGCCCATTCCGGTAATGACGACACGCGGTCGCATACCTAATAGAGTGCCAGAGCGGTGCGAGGATTTGGGAATTTATTGTGGGATGGGCTACCAGATTCCTTTGTCGCTGCCCGTCACCCGATAGGCGAGCGCGGCGGCGGAGGCCAATGGTGGTAGCAAACTCAGTCGCAATGTCGCTGGAATGTCCCCGCGGCGAGCGGTACTGGTCACTTGTCGCGTGTATAAGCTGGCGCCCTCCGGCATCAGCGGAAAACGCAGGAATCGGCTGCGCACCGTAATTTTGTCTCCGCCGAATCTCGACGACGCCAGCACTTCCGATGGAAGTGGCAGGCCTTTGCCGCGATACGCCTCCACATAGTCGGAGACGATCACCAGGAAGGTTGCGACGCCCGGCCAGATGCCGCCCATCTCAGAAGCACGACGCAGTTCGGGATAGTCGAGCGCTCCCGATTCCACCAGGTTAGCGGTATCTACCACATCGCATATGCGGAAATAGAAGTGCCGGTACATGCGCTGCAGAGTGGCAATAATGACCCGCTCTTCCGGTGCGGGAACCAGAAAACGGTAGCTATTGATCTGCTTACTGGTGCGGCGTTCGATGACGCGCTGGGCTAACCCGGTGTGTTCGCCAGTCTGGCCGAGCCGCTGGGCATGCACCTCAATGGCTTCTCGCAAACCGGGCACCGCGAAATTCCATTTGTTGGCGAGACGATCGCCCCAACTGCGAGGCTCGACGTGGGCGTTGAACTTCTCGCGCATAACGGCGACAACCGCCTGCTCGCTGGCTGAGGTAAAAAGATCGAGGTCATTGCCGAGATCCGGCCAGTGATCGAGAGATTTCATCACCACGACCTGGCAATGTGCCGCCTCGAGTTCGCGGCAGATGGCGTCCAGATGCCGTAACGCGTTGTCAATACGGGCATTCTCGGCGGCAACCGAGTCCGCGGCCCACTTTAGGAGCTCGGTATGGGCTGCACCGGCGGCGAGGCCCTGCAAAGTCTGTAACGCACGGATCAATACATGATGAGAATCTGCCAGAGACACCAACTCGGCCCGGCCAGCCATATCCAATCTGGCAACATGCTCAAAGGCCTGGGTAAGAGCGGGAGAGCCAGCTTCCTGGCGGTTAAGAGTGAGCTGCGAGAGGGCGCGGAGATGCGACTGTTCCCTGGGATCTGCCATATTCACGAGCTTGGATGCGGCATAGGGCACCGAAAGTTGGGCGGAGCTGCCGCTCGCTTATAATCAATCGCTTTCGTGGAGGATTTTTGGCTCTTGACGATCTACGTGACTGGATTTCGACCCTGGACAAAGCCGGGGAGTTGAAGCGGGTTCGCGCCGAAGTTGATCCTATTCTTGAAATCACCGAGATTGCGGACCGGGTAAGCAAAGCCTCCCGGCCGGCGCCCGGAGGGCGCGCGTTGCTGTTCGAGAACGTCAAAGGCCATCCCGGGGCACGGGTGCTGATTAACCAGTTCGGCTCAGCACGACGCATGTGCATGGCGCTGGGGGTCGACTCGCTCGATGAAGTGGCGGAGCGCATTCGACACTTCATGGACGTAAAGACACCCCAGGGTTTTCTCGACAAAGTAAAGATGCTGCCCATGCTGGCAGACATGGGCAAATTTTTTCCCAAGACTGTCACCAGCGGTCCCTGCAAGGAAGTACTTCTTAAAGATAAGTTTTCCCTGCTCGACTTGCCGGTGCTGAAGTGCTGGCCCAAAGACGCCGGGCGCTTTATTACCCTACCGTGCGTGATCACCCGCGACCCGGTCAGCGGGAAGCGCAATGTCGGCATGTATCGCATGCAGGTCTATGACGAGCGCACCGCGGGCATGCACTGGCAGCGCCAGAAAATCGGCGCGGAGCACTACCGGCAGGCGTTGCGGCGGGCGGCGGCTGCGGGCGCGACTCCCGGAGCTCCAGAATCGAAATCCTCGGCAGCCGTGGACATCATGGCGCGATCTTCTGGCGGCTCAGTGCTGCCAGAGGGCGAGCGGCCGCGGGGCAAGATGGAGGTGGCCGTGGCCATCGGCACGGAGCCGGCGCTCACTTTTTCGGCAATCGTGCCTGCTCCACCAGAGGTGGAAGAGTTTGTGATTGCCGGGTTTCTGCGGCAGAAACCGGTAGAGCTGGTGAAATGCGAAACTGTTGATCTGGATGTACCCGCGTCCGCGGAGTATGTTCTCGAAGGCTACGTGAATCTCGATGAGCTGCGCACCGAGGGCCCGTTCGGCGACCACACCGGTTTTTATTCCCTGGAAGACGAGTACCCGGTTTTTCACCTCACCTGCATCACGCATCGCAAAGACCCGATTTACGCGACCACGATCGTAGGCAAGCCGCCCATGGAAGACGGCTGGATGGGCAAGGCCGTGGAACGAATTTTTCTGCCACTCATGCGACTGACCATTCCCGAGCTGGTGGACATCAACCTGCCAGTCGAAGGGATTTTTCACAACCTGATGATTGTCTCGATCCGCAAGTCTTATCCGGGGCAGGCGCGCAAAGTGATGCATGCCATCTGGTCTCTCGGGCAGGCGATGTTCACTAAGTGCATCATCGTGGTGGACGAAGACGTCAACGTGCAGGATCCCCGCGAAGTCGTGCTGAAAGCGTTAAACCACATCGACCCGGAGCGCGATATTCAGTTCACGCTGGGGCCAGTGGACTCTCTTGACCACGCCTCCCGCCTGCCCAACTACGGCTCGAAAATGGGCATTGATGCCACACGCAAGTGGGCCAGCGAAGGATTTACGCGTCCGTGGCCAGACGAGATCCTGATGGACGAACAGACGAAGGCGATGGTGGAGAAGCGGTGGAAAGAGTACGGGATTGAATAGGGTGTGGTTGCATCACCTGTGTCACCAAAGTGTCTTCAGCAGTAAACTGGAGCGGATCCTCTCGTCTCGCGTAATCAAGGTGAGTCCCTCCGCCCGGGCAGTGGCTCCAATTATGCGATCTGGAGGATCACGAGGAAAATCTTCCGCAAATTGAGTGGCCAAAGCAGCAATCGCCGGCGTTATCGGCTTCACCACCGCTCCTACCGAATCGATCACCATTTGCACGGAATCTTCTATCGAGCCACGCGGGCGTAGCCGGCCGCGCGAAAATAGCAAAGCCAATTCCCAGAGGCTGATTGCCGAGATAGCTATCCCATCGCTGGTTCGAGCCCGCCGGATCGCACTTGCTGCTGACCGGGAAAGGCGCTCCCGATCGGCTGCCGCCCAAACTAGCACACTTGTATCCAGAAGAATCAACGCAGAGCCTTCCAATCTTCCGGCGGTACTAGAGGCGCTTCGATGTCACCGACAATCTCAATTATGCCCTTAAGAGAGCCAAGAACATCACGACGTGCGACCTTTGCGGGCACTAACTTTGCAACCGGCCTACCTTTCTTAGTGATTACGACTGGCTCCTGAGTTTTGTGGACTTCATCCATTACTTTAAGGCAACGCGCCTTAAATTCTGCCGCTCCCATCGTCTTCATGACTACTCCGTTATGACTATGGTCATATCATAGTGACCATGTACTGAGGGCGCAAGTTACTCCTGTAAGATTTATACTGCCTGTATGGCCATCGTTAAGGACATCGCCGCTATTGCCAAGGGCATGAGCGTCACCCTGCGGGAGATGTTCGCGCCCACGTTGGTGGAAAACTATCCCGATGGCCCCGGACCCTTGAAGGGCGCGGTTTTTCAGGAGCGCTATCGCGGCGTGCACGTCCTGCAGCGCGATGAGAATGGGCTCGAGAAGTGCGTGGCCTGTTTTTTGTGCGCGGCCGCATGCCCGGCAAACTGTATTTACATTGAAGCGGCCGAGAATACTGCCACCAATCGGGTGAGCGGCGCCGAGCGCTACGCCAAGGTCTATAACATTGATTACAACCGCTGCATTTTTTGCGGCTATTGCGTGGAAGCCTGTCCTACCGACGCCATCACTCACGGCCATGGCTTCCAGATCGCCAGCCTGAACGCCACCAGCCTGGTGTATCGCAAGGAGCAAATGCTGGCTCCCCTCCCCGCCCATATGGGCGCGAACGCCATATTCAACGAGGCGGAGGTGGAAGCCGGCGCACCTCCCATGCGAAGCGAACAGCCGGACGTGATCATCTAAAATCTTCAACGCAGAGGGCGCAGAGAAAGCGGGGTCAAAATCACCCGCTGGATTAGCGTTCTCGGCGTACTCAGCGGTAAGGCTTTTCGGCTACTCTAGTGGTTGCACCAGAATTGGTGCTCTGAGAAATGGCAGATTTTCTCCAAACCGTGCGCGAACGCGTGGTCGTCTATGACGGCGCCATGGGCACCAATATCCAGGTGCGCCAGCCGTCGGTGGACGATTTTTGGGGAAAAGAAGGCTGCAACGAACTGCTCGTCCTCAGCCGGCCGGACATTATTCGCGACATTCATGCCAGCTTCTTCGCCGTGGGTTGCGATGTGGTCGAGACCAATACATTCGGCGCGACCCGCGTCGTGCTGGCGGAATATGACCTGCAGGACAAGGTCCGCGAGATCAACGAAACCGCCGCCAGACTCGCCCGCGAAGTGGCAACCGACTTTTCATCAAAAGGCAAGCCGCGCTTCGTAGCCGGTTCGATAGGGCCGACTACTAAGTTGCCATCACTGGGCCACATCCGTTTTGACGATATGGCCGCTGGCTACGCCGAGCAAGCCGCCGCGTTGATCGCGGGCGGCGTGGACGTGTTGCTGGTGGAAACCTGCCAGGACTTGCTCCAGGCCAAAGCGGCGCTTTATGGAGTGTTCGAGGCGCTGCGGCAGTCGGGCAAAAAGCTCCCGGTCACAGTTCAAGTAACACTTGAAGCGACGGGCACCATGCTGCTGGGCACCGAAATCGGCGCCGCGCTCACCACCCTTGAGCCCTTTGATGTGGATGCCATTGGGTTGAATTGCGCCACCGGGCCGCGCGAGATGAACGACGCGGTGCGCTATCTGAGCGTTAACGCGCCCAAGCACATATCGGTGCTGCCCAATGCCGGCCTGCCGCAGAACGTGGGCGGACACGCGGTGTACGTGCTGAAGCCGGAAGAGCTGGCGGAGTTCCATAAGCACTTCGTTACCGATTACGGGGTGCGCATCGTGGGCGGCTGCTGCGGCACTACGCCCGAGCACTTGAAGGCGGTAGTGGACGCGGTCTCCGGTGCGGAGCCGGCCAAACGCGAGGCAAAGCCCACGGCCGCTGCGGCCAGCGCCTACACCATGGTGCCGCTGGACCTCGATCCCAAGCCGCTCATTGTTGCGGAAGAGATGAACACCACCACCCGGGTGGAGACTTTCCGCAATCTGGTTCGCGGCGAAAAATACGACGACATTCTCGCGCTGGCGAAGAAGTTGGCCAGCGAGGGTTCGCACATGCTCGACCTGTGCTGCGCGATCGTCGGCGAAGACGAAAAGGGCTACATCACCACCATCCTGGAGAAGGTCGCTACCCGTGTGCCGGCGCCCATTTTGATCGACAGCACGGAAGCGGACGTGGTGGAAGAGGCGCTCAAACGCGTACCCGGCAAGCCCATCATCAATTCCATCAACCTGGAAGATGGCGAGAAGCGCACATCCAAAGTGCTGCCCATGGCCAAGCGCTACGGCGCGGCGGTAATCGCGCTCACGATTGACGAAGATGGCATGGCGCTGACTGCGGACAAAAAAGTCGCTATCGCCAAGCGCATCTTCGAATTAGCGACCAAGAAATATGGCATTCGTCCGGTGGACCTGATTTTCGACGCCCTTACTCTGCCCATCTCCACCGGCCAGGAGGAATATCGCACCGCGGGCATCGAGACGCTGAATGCGGTGAACCGAATTAAGCAGGAGCTGCCCGAAGTAAAGACCATTCTTGGGGTCAGCAACATTTCGTTCGGCCTGGACGTCTTCGCAAGGCGGGTGCTGAACAGCGTCTTCATGCACGAGGCGGTCAACAATGGCCTCGACATGGCCATAGTTAATTATTCGAAAATCTATCCCCTGTACAAAATTCCGGAAGCAGAGATTGAACTCGCGCGCAAGCTGATTTTCCGCGACGCGTCCAATGGCGACCCTCTGGCCAACTTCATGACGCATTTTGCGCAGCGCGGCGGGGCAAAGGAAGAAGAGGACGAGACCAAGGTCGAGACGCTTTCCCTTGAAGATAAGTTGAAGTTCTCCATCATTCGCGGCGAAAAGGCGATCGGCGAGGGCGCAGCGAAGCGGACCCTTGAACAACTTCTCGAAGACGCGTTGCAGAGCTACACGCCTCTGGACCTGATCAATAACGTGCTGCTCGATGGAATGCGCACCGTGGGCGAGCTGTTCGGCGCACGCAAGATGCAGCTGCCGTCGGTGCTGGATTCAGCCTCGGTGATGAAGCAGGCCGTGGCCTACTTGGAGCCCAAGATGGAGAAGAAAGCCGCGGGCTCGCAGAAGGGTACGATCGTGCTGGCTACCGTGAAGGGCGACGTCCACGATATTGGCAAAAACCTGGTGGACATCATCCTCAGCAATAACGGCTATCGCGTGGTGAACCTGGGGATCAAGCAGGCCGCGGACCACATCATTAAGTCGGCGCAGGAGCACAACGCCGATGCCATCGGGCTGAGCGGGTTGCTGGTGAAGTCCACGCTGGAGATGAAGTACGTCATCCAGGACCTCGAGCGGCAGAAGCTCGCTTATCCGGTCATCTGCGGTGGCGCCGCCCTGACCCGCAAATACGTGGAAGATGATCTGCGGCGCGAATACTCGAATGCTGTGTTTTACGCCGATGACGCTTTCGGGGGCCTGCACATCATGCAAGACCTGGTGGCGGAGAACGGCGCCCGTGAGCAGCGCCTAACTGAGGGACGGACGGTAAAGCAATTTGCCAAGGCTGTCGCTGCAGGAGCAGCGACGACACAGCTCTCGCAACTCAGCACTGAGCGGAGTCCGGTCGTAACCGATGCGCCCAATATTCCTACGCCGCCGTTCTGGGGCGTGCGCGTGGCCCGCGACTACGATTTGCGCGAGGTTTTCCAATACATCAATGAGACCGCCCTGTTTAAAAACCAGTGGCAGCTCAAGACCGCATCCCAGCAGGATTATGTTCGTCTGGTTGAAGAAAAATTCCGGCCGATTCTGAAAGAGCTGGAAGAAGAGGTCATCGCCAGCGGCGTATTTGAACCGCGTGCCGTATATGGCTACTTCCCTGCTCAGGGCGAGGGAAACGATGTGGTGGTGTACGAACCCTCTGCTGAACTCGGCTCAGCCGAACGGGCGGGGTCCACGCAACTTGGCAAAGAACTGCTGCGGTTTACATTTCCACGACAAAAGGAAGGTCGCCGGCTCTGCATCTCTGATTTCTTCGCGCCGCGCTCTTCGGGCAAGCTTGATGTCTTAGGATTGACTCTGGTGACCATCGGCTCCAAAGCTTCCGAGGAAACCAAGAAGCTCTTCGAGTCCGGCGAGTACACCAAATATCTTTACCTGCATGGGCTCAGCGTGGAGACCGCGGAGGCCCTGGCCGAGCTGCATCACAAGCGCATGCGGCAGGAGTTAGGCATTGCGGGCGAGGACTCGCCGGAAATTCGCGATCTCTTCCACCAGAAATATCGCGGATCGCGGTATTCGTTCGGCTATCCTGCGTGCCCGAACCTAGAAGACCAGACCAAGCTCTTCGCGCTGCTTCATCCCGAGGAAGCGATCGGCGTCCGCCTCACCACCGGGTTTCTGCTGGAACCGGAACAGTCTACGTCCGCAATTGTGGTCCACCACCCGGCGGCAAAGTATTTCGTGGCCTAGGCAGAAAATCAGGGAAAAGCTTCAGATGACGACTATTTGTAGATCGAGTACTGGCCTTCTGGCCGCTTCAGCTTGATGGTAATTTCGTGGACCGGCTGGTTGATGTGGTAGTCCTCGCCGAAAGTCTGGAATCCGGGCGCCAGCACCTGTATGCGCAACATGCCGTAAGGGGCGCCTTCAAACGAGGTCTTCCCTTCCGAGTCGGTTTTTAGTTGATAGCCACCCCTGGACTGCTTGCCCTTTTTATTGACCTCATGCATCACAACTGAAGCATTGCGGACGGGCTTGCCATTGTCGTCCTTTAAGACAACAAAATTCAGGATCGCCGACCGATTTTGCTTCTGGTCTTTGGCAGCCAAAACTGCCGTAAAAATCAGGAGAATGGCAATTAATCCGGATAGTTTCCTCATACCTGCCTATTTTATGCAGTCAGCCCGCGCTTGTCACCGCACAGGCGGCGTTTCACGCCCGAACAGGCATCTTAGAACGGGAGGAATTCTCGCTGCGTGGATCCGGTGTTCGGATATGCCGTTCGCGCCGTCCAGAGTAACCTGCGAGATGCCCAGCAGTTCATGTTCGTCAGGATGAGATTTCATCACTTTTTCACTTAGAGACTGGTGGCTTTCGAAGTAGGATAGCCTGTGCTCCTGCAACGAGTTTTGCCCAAAGCCGCCTCCAGAGCACAACGGCATCGAAGCCAGCAACCCAGCATGAGACCAGGTAACAAAGTTCGAACAGCGATTGGCCTGCTGGTGCTGGCCGCCTCGGCATTGGTATTGCCGGCGCAAGCCGCTAACGAGCCTACAATCGGCAAGCCTATGTATGGCGTGTGGCCGCTTGATCCGGCGGTCAAATCGCTCGCCCCGCTTGACAGCGTTGTTACCGTGCCGCATTGGACCAATAGCTTCAAGGTCAAGGATGTCACCTACAACTATCGGATGGTCGGTACCAGCCCATTTTCGGGATCGGCGACAACCACCGTCCCGGTGCAGCTTGTGCCTTTGCGATTTCTGTTCGCCAACGGCACCGAATTGGATGGCAGCCTCAAGATCAACGCGGTAAAAAACTCGCCTTTGTTCATGGCCACAACTTTCAGCAGCGGCACAACGCAATATGTTGACGCCGTACAACGGGCTGAGTTCTGGACGGTGGTGAATTCGAAGAGTCCCAACTATCACCTGCTGCTGCGGGAACCCGACATACTGCCGGCCAGAACCGTTATGGTGCCCTCGAACATGGGCGTCCAATTCACTGCGGCGGGTGGCCAGCAGGTGGGACTGGTTGACTTGGATTGGTTCAGCGCTCAGCTAAGCCGAATTTTTCGTACCGCGCCTCTCAGCCCCACCAGCTTGGCAATGCTGGTGGATTACAACGTTTTCTTCTACGCGAATCATGACGTCCGGGAATGCTGCGTTCTTGGATTCCACGGCGCATATGCGTCCAGCCGCACGCGCATCAATACCTTTGCCTTTGCCGCTTATAGCGACCCCGGCCTTTTCCTGATGGAAGACATAACGGCCTTGAGCCACGAGGTCGCAGAGTGGGCCAACAACCCGTTTCTCAGCAATCAAGTGCCGATCTGGGCGAACCCAGGAACCAACAAATGTTTTTCAAACTTGCTGGAAGTGGGCGATCCCATTGCCGTGCTGAAAGACCTGAGCTTCCCCGTACCGGCCAATGGCGTCACTTATCATTTGCAGGATGTGGCCGGCATCTCCTGGTTCGCTCACCAAGTGCCTTCGATGCAGCAAAATGGAAAATATTCTTTTACCGGCTCGCTCGCCAGCGTGCCCGGCAAATGCCAGTAGTCAGGAAGAGATCGGTTCCTTCACTGCCCTCATCCTTTCCTTCGTCCCACCTCTGACACATCACCGCGTCTTGTCGTAATATCAGCGGCATGATCTCTGAAACTGCTAACCCTTATGCGAAGTTTCTAGCTGGCCGCGACGCGGTCGAAGTAATCGCGGCCACTCCCAATCGGCTCAGCGATCTAACAAAGAAACTCGGTCCCAAAGGGCTGGAGCGAAGCCTGGCTCCCGGCAAGTGGCCGGCGCGCGGGATTCTTTGTCACCTCGCCGATTGCGAGCTGGTGTTTGCTTTCCGCTTGCGCCAAACTCTCGCTCAGCCAAATCACGTGATGCAGCCATTTGACCAGGACGATTGGGCGCGAACTTATTCCAACTACACTGCGGACAATGCGCTCGAAGTTTTCTCTTCGGTGCGACGCTGGAACCTCGCACTATTGAAGAAGCTGCCGGAAAGCGCCATGGCCAAGACCGCCAGCCACCCCGAACGCGGCCAAATGACCTTTAAAACTATTTTGGAGACTATGGCCGGTCACGATACCAACCACATCCAGCAGCTGGAAAAGATCGCAGGCCAGCCTGATTAGTAGCTGCCTTCTTGGCACGGCCGTTCTCACCATCGTCAGGAGGATTCTTGGTGTTGCCTAACAATCCCATCACTCGCCGAAATTGGCTTGCCGGAACGGGCGCCGTGCTGACCGCCAGTGCGATTCGGGTTCCGGAGTGGAGCGCTCAAACTGCGCCCTCAGGAGATGCCGATCGCGCCCGCCGCATGAAGTGGTGGCACGAAGCCAAATTCGGAATGTTCGTGCACTGGGGACTCTATAGCGTCCTTGGCCGGCATGAGTGGGTGATGGAGAATGAAGGCATCCCCGTCTCCGAATACGAGCCCCTCGCTAAGCGCTTTCAGCCTGTGCCCAATGCCGCCCGCGCCTGGGCGCGGCTCGCTCGCGAGGCTGGCACGCGCTACATGGTGATGACCACCAAACATCACGAGGGCTTCTGCCAGTTCAACACCCAGCTCACGAATTACTGCGCGCCCAAACAAGGCCCCGGACGCGACTTGGTGAAAGAATATGTTGACGCGGCGCGTGCCGAAGGATTGCGCGTGGGTTTCTATTATTCGCTGATGGATTGGCACCATCCCGATGGTGCACGCTGCGCCACAGACGAGGCGGCGCGCAAGCGATTTGTTGCCTATATTCACGGCCAGATTCGCGAGCTCATGACCAACTACGGAAAAGTGGACGTCCTCTGGTACGACGTCGCGTGGCCGCTTACCGCTCAGGGCTGGGAGTCTGAGCGCATGAACCGCATGGTGTTCGAGCTCCAGCCAGACATCATCGTGAACAACCGAAATCTCTTGCCCGGGGACTTCTCCACTCCGGAGCAGGAAATCACTCCCGAGAAGAGCGGCCGCGCCTGGGAGTCTTGCATGACGTTGAACGACAGTTGGGGTTACCAACGCGCCGACGACGCCTGGAAGAGCGCGAAGGCTATCGTGCGAAATGTGGTTTACTGTGCGGGTCAGGGTGGCAACTATCTCTTGAACATCGGACCGCGGGCGGATGGCTCGATTCCTGAAGAATCGGTACGCGTGCTTCAGACCGTGGGCGACTGGATGAAACGGAATGGCGAGACCATTTACGCATCCGAGCGCTGCCGCGCTGATACCTCAAATTATGCCGACTTCACGTGCAAAGGGAACACGCTCTTCATGCACGTGTATTTCTGGCCGGGCGCGACGGTCGCCGTCTCCGGCCTGACCACCCGAGTGAAGTCTGCGCGGCTGTTCGCCACAAACCATGCGGTGGATTTTCAGCAGGACCGATTTCGCCTGCGCCTCACCGGGCTGCCCGATGATGCTCCCGACCAGCCGGTAACAACTTTAGCCATTGAGTGCGAAGGCGAACCAGTCCAGGACACTGAATTAGTGCGGCGGGAAAGAGTAAGGCTGGAAGCGTGACCGGTCTCGCAGACCTTCAGCCGAACGCTACGCTGCTGCGGTGTCGTCCTTTGCTTTGTGGGGCCGCCGCTGTAACCAGCTTCCTGCATTGCGGGCTGAGGAAAAGGTCTCTTCGTCAGCCAGCACGGCCAGCAATTCTGAAGGATGGATCGGTTTCGCGAGGAGCGTAAAGTTGTGCCCCCGCACTCTGGCTCCCTCCAAGAGGTCAGCCGCGTTCGCCATTCCGGAAAAGAGCAGGACCTTACAACCGGGATGTTGCTCGGCGAGAAAGACTGCCAGCTCCACACCATTCATGCCCGGCATCATCACGTCGGTGATGACTAGATCAGGCATTACCGAGGCGCAGTGCGCGATACCGCTTTTGGCGTCGTAACAAGCCGTGGCTTCGTAGCCGGACCTGCGCAGTATTGCAGCCAATGTATCTGCAATGACTCGCTCATCGTCCACGATCAAAATTCTCTTGCTCATAACTCTCCTTGCACAGCTGCGGAGCCTGGGCGCGATAGCAGTTATCGGTGAGGTGCTGGAGTGCTGCACCTTTGGCGCGGAGAAGGCTGGTTTTCGCTCTCGGAAGCGCGACCCGAAACAGCATAGGGTTCTTCTTTAACCGCCAGTCTGTGTGCCTGTGCCTTGGCGTCAACATCGGTGGCGCTTTTGAAAACTTCCGACAGTGACACTGCTTCAAATCTCCTGTTTTGCTTCTTCACATTCCACCCCTTCCAAAGACTCTAGCTGGAAAGACTCGATACGGGGACTTTTTCTTTGCAAGACCCTTAACTAACCCATTGTGTCCCAATAGCTTAGGGGGAGGAGCGTGATGTTTAAGATTGTGCTTGTAAAATTGCTTTTTATTAATGTAAGATTACTTGCGTTTTACGATACGTTAGTGAAGCGATAACGAAGCGTTCACAACCGGGTATGGAGGTTGAATTCCATGGCAAGTGCCAAACCAAAGTCGCGGCGTCGTTTCAATACCACTGAGCGCGCGAATGTGCCAATCGGGCGAAACGGCAAGCACAAGTCCATCGTTACGGCGATCTTGAGTGATTTGGAGGAGCTCGATAGAGGGCAATCGTTGAAAATACCTCTCTCCGAGCTGCCCGATACTAAAGTCAACGTCCGCTCCGCGCTGAACCGCGCTACACGTAAGCTGGATCGCTCGGTGGCCACGGCATGCGATGAGGAGTTTCTGTACGTTTGGAATGACTAGGGCTTAGCGTCGACCTCAGGCGAGCTGCTTTAACAACCGGGAAGCCGGGTGGCCCACCCTTTCGCGCTAGCGAAGGGTGGGGCTTTAAATCACAAGCTAAGCCCGTGCGCGCCCGCTAAGAATCCAGAAACCCGCGCCGAAGCCGAAGAGGTACGCCGAGCGTGACGTTCACAACCAGGAACTGTGATTTGCCCGACCACTCTTTTCTCTTGACCAATACACCCAACATTTTCAACACTTGGTTTGTGCTCCGTTTGTGGAACAGCGGCCGAATGAATGGAAAAAAGTATTCAGCTAAGTGACTCATATAAAAGATCATCGTTGTAAGCGTTCCCGATTCATAGACCTGCGGGAAAATTCCTTGCAACTCTATGATTTTGAAGAATGGGAGGGGGGATAGGCCGGCACGCGAATTGCCAAAGTTTACAAAGTAGTAATTCGCGGCGTTGCGTACTTGGCCAGCCGCCCTCGGCTGCCCTGGGCGAGCTGCGCTCGCCTGCTGGTTTAAGTAACGCCGTCGTCTCGGCGGCAATAATCCTGCGGGACGCCGACGCTACAACTCGATTTCTAGATGTACGCGATGCAATCTATCTCGACCAGCGAATTGCCCGGGATTCCGCCCGCGGCGGCGATGGTAGTCCGCACCGGCGGATTCTCGCCGAAGCGGCCTTTATAGGTTTCGTTCATGCCATCGTAGTCTTTGAGGTCGTTGAGATAGACGTTGACTTTGAGCACCTTGTCCATGGAGGAGCCAGCATTGGTCAGTTCTTTCTCGATCTCGTCGAGAACATGTTTGGTGTGGGACTTGATGTCGCCGGGAAAATGCGCTCCCTTGCCGGCGATGAACAGCAAGTCGCCGAAGGAGACGGCCCCGGAGAACAGCGGCGTTTGGGCGGGCTTTTCTCCGTGAAAATAAACTTTCTTTTTGCCCTTTGATTTGGCTTCGGCTTTGCTCGCGCCCACAACTGCCGCGGCGGCGACTGCGGCAGCGCTACCCTTGATCAAGTTGCGTCGGTTCTGATTCATGAAGTCATCCACCTCGTTTGGGGTTGAATATTCAATTGCGAGACAGCCGCCGAGGATACCGCGTTGGTGCACCGCAATACAATCCCGCCTCTCTACTCGTAACGCAGCGCGTCCACCGGATCGAGGCGCGCGGCCTGCCACGCGGGGTAGATGCCGAAGATCAGGCCCACACTCATGGACATGAACACGCCCCCGAAGACGCCCCAGGCAGGAATGCTGGATGGAATATTGGGCAGCAAGCGGTTGAGCGTCAGGCTGAGGCCAGCGCCGATGAGCACTCCGATGATGCCGCCGCTGCCGGTAAGCACGACGGCTTCGGTGAGGAACTGGCGGACGATGTCGGCGCGGCGCGCGCCAATGGCCTTGCGCACGCCGATCTCGCGGGTACGTTCAGTGACCGACATCAACATGATGTTCATCACGCCCACGCCGCCTACCAGCAGTCCGATGGAGCTCACCACCACAGTCACCAAGGCGATTGCGCCGGTGATCTGGCGCAACTGGTTCGCAATCTCCTCCGCGCTGGAGATGCCGAAGCTATCCGGCTTATCGAATGGCACGCGGCGGCGACGGCGGAGCAAACCCCGGACCTCGTCCTGGGCGGCGGCTTTCTGGCCGGGATAGGCCTCAGCGCCGATGAAGATCTCGTCGTCTCCGGGATTGTGGCGCTGATAGGTACGGAACGGAACCAGCACCAGGCGGTCGGCAGAATCGTCGCGGATGAAGAGGCTCTTCCGGCGCTGCAGCACGCCGACCACGCGGTAAGACGTGCCATCCACGACGATGTTCTTGCCGATCGGGTCTTCCTGACCGAAGAACGCTTCGCCCAGGTCGTATCCGATGACCACCACGTCTGAGCGGTGGTTATTCTCGGCGTCGGTAAAGAAGCGGCCCTTGTAAGGGTGGGCGTTGAATACTTCTTCATATGACGGCCACTCGCCGGTGTACTGAATGTTGAAGGACTCGTGGTGACCGTAGCGGGCGCTCACCAACCGCTGCGGGCCGAAGTCTTTAATACGGGGGAATATTTCGGCGGTGACGTTTTTGATGGCAGGACACTCGGCCAGAATGGCCTCTGCATCCTCCGGCGTGAGCGGTCTGCGGCTGCGCTCCTCCGGCGAAAGCCGGCCATTGGTATGGATGCCAGGATTCCACTTGAAAATGAAGAGAGTGTTGGCGCCGTAGTCGTTGAGGTAGTCCCGCACCTGCCGATCCATGCCAACCATGATGGAGGCCACACCCATGAGCGCGATAATGCCGATTACGACGCCCAGCACGGTAAGAAATGAACGCGTCTTGTGGCCGCGCAGGGTGTCCAGCGCCATCTTCGCGTTGTTGCCGAACTCAAGGGGCATATCAGGTCTCGTAGCGTAGCGCTTCAATGGGGTTCAGAAGCGCGGCCTTGCGTGCGGGATAAATACCAAAAAACAGGCCAACTGCGGTTGAAATCAAGAGTGACGCGATCACAGCCGTGATGGGTACGGCCATGGGAATAGAAGTGGTGCCGCGAACCAGCAGTGCAATCAGATATGCGACCACGATGCCGATTGCGCCGCCAACAGCGGCCATCACCGAAGATTCCACCAAGAACTGGATCAGAATGTCGCCGCGGCGCGCCCCAATAGACTTGCGCACGCCGATCTCGCGGGTGCGTTCGGTGACGCTGGCGAGCATCACATTCATAATGACTACACCGCCGATCACCAGAAAGACAGAGACAATACCGACCATGGAATCTGCGATCACAGCGGTAAGACTGTGCCAGAGGTTGAGAACATTGGCGGACGTAAGGATGCCAAAATTGTCGTCGTCGCCCGGCCGCAAGTGGCGGCGGGCACGCATCAGCATGCGCGCTTCGTCTTCCGTACGGCCCATCCACTCCGCGCTGCGGCACTGCACATTGATGCTGAGGCTTTTGTCATGACCGTACATCTTCTGGAAGGTCTCAATAGGAATGTAAATGAAGTCATCCTGCGATTGCCCGAGGACGGTGCCCAGCGGCTTGGAGCGGCCGACTACCTGGAACCATCGTCCACTTATTTGAATATTCTTGTTGATGGGATCCTGGTTGGGAAAAAGTTTGCTGGCGACCTCAGATCCGACGAATGCAACTGAGGTGCGATGGTCATTGTCGCCGCTTGAAATGTAACGACCGAGGTCGGGCTCGGCGACATCCATCTCGCTGATGTTGGCGGTGACGCCGCGAATGCTGATGTCGTCCAGACTCTGACGGCCGTACTTGACGGAACCTAGAGTGCGGACCTCGACGCCTACGTCTTTGGCGAGGCGCATGTTCGCATGCAGGAATTGGTAGTCTTCCCAATCCATTTTGCGATTCCGACGCACTGCGCGGGCAAAATCCTCGACATCGGTGATGAAGCCAAACTGGCGAACCAGAAACACATTGGATCCCATGTTAGCGACCCGCTCGGCAATGTAGAGGTTAATACCGGAGATAAGCGAAACCACAATGATGAGCGTAGAAACCGAAAGGATGATGCCGAGCAGCATGAGCGCCGACCGCAGCTTATGCGAACGGATGTTCTCCAGGGCCATAACGGCGGGTTCACGGAGGAAGAAGATGCTGCGGGAAGCCATGCTGCAGACAGTGTAACGCGCAGAGCCGGTGAAATTGCGAAATCGGGTGATCGGAAATCGGTAATTGAAAAACACGGAGCGAGATGGGGATTATGTGAGGCCGATTACGAGGCGGGTTTAATGGGCAGGACGCGCGACTCGCGATAGCTGGCACGCAGTTCGGCGACGATTTCCTGCGCGGCTTTCTTTGCCTGCTCGGTCTGATTCGTGGCGAAGGAGATGGCGCCGACGCGGGCGTGACCGCCGCCGCCGTAGCGCTCGCAAATCTTGGCCAGGTTAACCACACGATCGGCGGAGCTCCAGGGATTAGAGCCCACCGAGACTTTGGTTCGGAAGTTGCTTTTGCTGAGCCCAACACTGTAAACGCAGTCGGGGTTCAGATAATAAGGAATGAACTTGTTGTAGCCCTCAAGGTCCTGGTCGCTAACGTCGAAGAATACGGTGCCATCGCGAAATTCGGTTCGCTGGCGCAGAACTTCGATTGATTTCTGGTGGCGCTCGAGCAGCGGAGGCACCAGGCGCGCCACGAACGGTTCCTGCAAAATACTGGCTAGAGGCTGCTCGGCGAGCAATGGGATGAGGCGAGGAACGAAGCCGTGCTCCTGGTTGGCCTCAATCACCATGGTTAGCTTCATGGCGGGCTCGCGCATCTCAACCGCAGATTTGGAGTCGGAATAAAGAGCGCCATCAATGATGTCGGCCCACTCGATAGTGTCAGCCACCGGCAGGGGATTGAAACCAAAGCGTTCTTCGCTGATGGTGGCAATAAAACGAGTGCAAGACTTGAAGTCCGGATCGTAGAATTTGCGATTGCTCTGGTCGCGCTCGAAGTGGGCGGCGTCGTCAGGAGTAAGAAACGCGCTCTCGTGATGGTCGAACCACCAGGTCAGGCGGGGCGACGTGGAGTATTTAAAGTCCACGATGGCATTTTCGTCGCCGTTGAATTTTTCTTCATCGAAGAGGGCGCCGGCGCGGTGCAGTAGACCGCTGTACTCAAACTTGGCGTCGTCGCGAATGCGTTCGCGGTAGAAGCGAGTGAACAGGGCGGCGGAACACGCGCCGTCGAAACATCGGTCGTGATAAAAAACCCGAACCTTCAATCGCTTCCCTACCCCTCAGCCGTATAGCTAATTAGCTCCGCCCTGCAATAAACAAAAGCCAATAGAAATGACATCTCGCCGCGCATCTGTCAAGTTGAGATGCGCAGGTGGGCGCGGAGTTGTTGTGAATATTCTGAGAACAGACGGCGCGAACGGGGACGGCTACGCCGTGCCGCTTGCTTGTTTTTCCGCGATGTCGCCGATCACAGGTAATTTGAACATTTGTCCTTGATACGCCTTGATAACGAGGAGCAACCAGACCGCGAGTTCCGCGATCGCGACCAGCGGCCAAATAAACAAGCCGAGCAGAGCGACAAAGGGGATCGCGGAGACCACAGAAAGAGCAATCCCCAGGATGACGCAAGCCACGCAGAAGAACAGCGATTGAAAGGAGTGGAAACGCACAAAACGGTTGCGGTTGTAGGGCTCCATCACGAGGAAAATGATCGCCGGAATGATGGTGACATAGGCGAGAAGGCCAGCAACGTTATCGGTGAGGCCAGTGGCCGGCGCGCTAGGAGCGGGTGCGACTGCCGTGCCTCCTCCTACAGATTGCGCGTTAGCTTTTCCGCAGGCACTACAAGTAAGGGACCCTTCGGCCATCGCTGCTCCACAAGATGCACAGAAACGCGGCATAGTGCCTCCTCCACTTACCAGAGCAATGTTGGGCGGACATTAGCAGAAGGGCGGGCGGAAAACAATGGAATTTGACAGATGTGGTTTCCCCTAAGACTCGGGCTACTGCTGTCAGTTCTGCATCACGCAACCCCACGGCCGGAACCCGGGTGCTTGCGGCAGGTCTCGCACAAACCATAAATCTGAAAAGTGTGGCGGGTGGTGAGGTAGTGGTGCTTGCGTCCGATTTCCTGCTCCAGGCGGCCGACCTCCGGAGAAAAGAACTCCACCGAACTGCCGCACTGAGTGCAGACCATGTGATGGTGGCTGCGACGGTTGTACTGGTGTTCGTAGCGGGCAATGCCATCGTGAAACGCGACTTCGCTGGCAAGGCCGCATTCGGCGAGCAACTTCAGTGTGCGATAAACCGTAGTGAATCCGATGCGCGAATCCCTCTTCTGCACCAGACGGTGAAGCTGGTCGGTGGAAAGGTGCTCGCGTGTTTCAAGGAAAGCGCGCAGGATGGTGTCGCGCTGCTCGGTGTGTTTTAAGCCAACCTGTTTCAAATGACGATGCAGGATCTCCTCGGCCTCGCGCACCATCTCGCGCGATATGGTGGGTTGGTCGTCAATGCGCTTCTGCAACATGGACGACGACAACATAGCATCGGCCGAGGCAAATTGAAAATGAATTTCAATTTCAAAATGCTCAGGCAGAAGCGGGTTTCGCCGGCGCTCGGGACGACAAAGCCAGGGCGGTCTGTGGCCGCGAAGTTGCGGTTCGTTGTGTAGGGATTCCTCGCTATGCTCGGAATGACAATTTCCAAGGGGAATCCCCCATTGTGTACATCGGGCAGCAAACCTACAATCGTGATGCCTTATGGCTGCTCCCAAAGTTGCAATTCCTACCCGGGAATTCCTGAAGAATAAGCGCAAGGCGTTGGTGGTCCTGATAACGGCGTTGGGCATAGTTCTGTTGGCCGGCCTGGCGACTGGAATGTGGTTTTATCGCGCTGGACACGTGGCCCTGCCACAACTGGACGGAAGAATCGAGGTTGCCGGCTTGATAGCGCGGGTGACAGTCACACGCGACGGTCATGGCGTGCCGACGATCGTGGCCGCGTCTATGGAAGCTCTTTTCTTTGCGCAGGGCTATGTGACAGCCCAGGACCGCCTATGGCAAATGGACATGTCGCGACGCTTTGCTGGCGGCGAAATGGCGGAGGTACTGGGCTCGGATTGGGTAAAACACGATGTCGAACAGCGCACATTGTCGCTACGGGCCCGGGCGGAGCGGAGCGCGGATGAGCTCTCGCAGCGGGACCGCAGTTACATGGATGCCTACGCACAAGGCGTAAATGCGTTCATCAAGAGCCATAGAAACCGGCTGCCGCTGGAATTTCGAGCGCTTCGCTACGCACCACGAGCATGGACGTCGGCTGATTCCCTGGTGATCGCTGCCAATATGGTGAAGGAACTCAACCATGCAGCGGCGGCGGCAGCGCTGCGGCGCGAGAAAGTAACCGAGAGGATTGGGGCCGAGCTGGCGTCCGATCTCTATACGAATGTTTCCTGGCGCGACCATCCGCCGGGAGATGGCGCTCAAGGAGATGTTGCCTCAGCGGCTAAAGCCGCATCTCGTAGCGCGCTAGATGGCGCGGCTAAAAGCCGCACCCTTTCAAAGCAAGCGGATCGGGAGCGGTGGCAGGAGGGTGCTGCTAAAAGCGGCGCGCTTTCGCAACTCTGGCCGATACAAACAACGGATCCGGGGCAAATTCAGTTGGGATCGAACAACTGGGTGATTTCGGGAGCGCACACATATTCCGGGAAGCCGCTGCTCTCCAACGATCCGCACCTGGGACACCAATTGCCGGGCGTTTGGTACGAGACGCACTTGCGATCGGGGAATTTTGACGTGGTTGGGGTAAGCCTGCCGGGAGTTCCAGCAATCATTCTGGGGCACAATCAGCGGATCGCATGGGGATTCACCAATGTTGAGGCCACAGTAGAGGACGTCTTTGTTGAGGAATTCAACGCCAGCGGCCAGTATCGTACGCCGGATGGCTGGCGCCAACCCGATCACAAGCGCGAAGTCATTCAGGTGCGGGGTGGGTCAAACGTTGCCGTGGATGTGGTCATCACTCGGCACGGCCCGATTATCAGCGGACTGTTTCCGGGCGAGAAGCGTCAGCTGGCGCTGCAGTGGACGCTCTACACGCCAGGCGCGCTGTATTCGCCATTCTTCGATCTGGATGCGGCGCAAAACTGGGCGGAGGTTCGCAAGGCGCTGTCGAACTGGGTAGCACCGGGACAGAACGTGGTTTATGCAGACGTAGATGGGCACATCGGTTACCAGGCGACGGGAAAGTTTCCGATCCGCGCCGGAGATGGCAGCCTGCCCGCATCGGGTTCGGACAATATGCACGAATGGACGGGCTTCATTCCGTTTGAGCAGCTGCCAAGTGTGTTTGATCCACCTTCCGGAATTCTGGCCACGGCCAATGGGCGGATCACGCCGGATGGATATCCGCATTCGATCAGTGTGGAATGGGGAGCTCCATACCGAACGGAGCGAATCTACAAGGTTTTGCAGGCGGGAAAGAAATTCAGGCCGGAGGACATGCTGGCGCTGCAGATGGACGTGCACTCGGAATTTGACCGCTTCTGCGCTGAGCATTTCGTGTATGCGCTGGATCATGTGAAGCGGCTATCAGAGCAGGCCCGGCGGGCGCGAGACATGATGCGCGACTGGGATGGACAGATGCGCGCCGACTCGGCTGCCGCGGCAATCGAGGTATTGGCCCAGCGCGAACTTTTTCGGATGCTGCTCGAAGCCAAGCTGGGCCCAGTACCGGCCGACGATAAGAACGAGAATGCTACCGTGAGCTGGAAGACATACGACTGGTCTATGTGGCCAGTGTGGATGGAAAATGTGCTTCTGCATCAGCCCAAGCGCTGGCTGCCACCGGGATACAACAATTATGACGATCTGCTTGCCACGGCGGTGGAGAGAGTGGTTGGCGGAAGTTCAGCGGAAGACCTGGCTAGCTGGCGCTGGGGACAGATCTCACCGGTGGAGATTCAGCATCCGCTTTTTGGTTGGATCCCAATATTGAAACGCTGGACAGGACCGGGTTTAAACGAGCAGTCTGGCCACGGCTCCCTGACGGTGAAAGCGGCTGGGCTGCATTTCGGAGCGTCGGAACGGAGTACGGAGGACCTTTCAAACCTGGATAATTCCACCCTGAATATCGTGCTTGGGCAATCGGGAAATCTATTCAGTCCTTATTATCTGGACCAGTGGCCGGCCTGGTATGAAGGTAAGACGTTTGCTGTTCCCTTCTCTGCCGAGGCAGTTCAGGCGGCGCGGACTCATGAGCTGGTGCTGGAACCGGCAAAGTAATTGGGAGTTCCTCAGCGGCTAACGCCGGGTCGCCGTTCGGAAAAAGATGCAGCGCTGAAGCGCTGCTCCACCCAGGGATGTGGCGCTTCTCACGGCCTTCGGAGGGCTAATCCACTTCCTTGACGTCGAAAGCCTGGCCAATGATGTCAATGAACGCATTCTTGGAGGGAGCGCTGGTTGTGGTATCTAAGATCCGCAGCTCTCCCCCTTCACAAACGTAGGCGATACTTCTTTTAGAAACGGGTGCGATGCCAGTGACGTCACCATTCGGGGGGTCAACTACTGCTGTATTGGCGCTCACGTCGAAAATGGAAAGGCAGCCAGTTGTGACCAGGTTGCAGCCGTGGGCGCCAACGAAAAGCTTGTTGTCACTAGCGAGCTCCATGCGGTTGTGAAAGCCGTCGCCGATATGGAAGGGGACAGAGGCGGTCAGAGCGGGGATTTTAACCACCTGCAAGGTTCCGACTCCAGATGCGCCACCGGCGACGTATAAATTGCCGTTGTTCAGCAGCCCGACGGTAGCGCCTGAGAGCCCGACCGTCGCTCCCAAAGTATTGTTTTGCATATTGAATGCGGTCACGCTGGGCGTGCCGCCGCCACATTCGGAGCCGCAGTTCAAGATGTAAGCAGTGTTGTCGTCATCGCTGAATACGGCGCCCACCGGGCGATCTCCGGGATTGCTATTGATGGTAGTGAGAGGCTGTGCTCCTGGTACGCCCACAAGAGAAGCATCAATGACGGTAAAGAAGTCGGCGCTATCACTGAAAACCAGGGCACGACTGCCGCTGTGGTTGATGACAACACGACGAGCCTGAGGTATGTCGAGCACAAAGGTGGCAGTGTTGGTAATTAAGTTCATCACCTGGACAACACCAGCGGCCTGGCCCAGGACTGTCGCGGTAGGAATAGCAGCGAACCCGCGATTCCCCTTGGGCGAGATCACGAAGCTCTCCGTGGCTCCAGGGAGCGATATGCTGGCGCTTTGAGCTTCTGTGGAATTGTTGATCACAGCGATGCTGTTGGTACCGGCGTCGAACACGTAGGTGAAACGCTTGTCTGCCGAAAGCACCATCGGTCCGGGCTGCGAGCCAGCCGAGATGCTTTTGGTGGTAACCAGGCTATCCTTACCGGCATTCACGATTTGCAGCACACCAGCGACGGCGTTGGAAACAAAAGCGCGAGGCTTGACGCCACTGACAACCGGTTTATTGGGGTTGCTGGTATTGCCGCTGCAGGAGGTAAGAATTAATGCGGCAGGCACAAGGGCTGCAATAGCGCCGAGCTTCAAACTAAAGGCTCCACGAGGCACACGAGGATTAATTTCTCTGGTGAAAACGGTGATTATAACAGAGCGGAACGGCGAGCTTTCCCGGCGGTGCTCTGGCGCTCCTGGCTGCAAATGAAGCAAGGCTCCTGTATTCTTGTTGTGAATGCCTGCTGACTTTATCGAACGCTTGCAGAAGGGCCCGGTGCTGTGTGACGGCGCCATGGGGACCCTTCTGTACTCCAAAGGAATTTTCATCAACCGATGCTACGACGAGCTTAACTGCTCGCAGCCCGACCTGATTCGTGGCATCCATCATGAATACCTGCAAGCCGGTGCGGAAGTAATCGAGACCAATACTTTCGGCGGCAACGCAATCCGCCTTGCCCGGCACGGATTAGCCGAACGAGTAGGTGACATTAACCTGGCGGGCGCAAGGCTGGCGAAGGAAGCGGCGAAGAGCTTCGATGCCTGGGTGGCAGGCTCTGTCGGTCCCATGGGGATCCGCATCGAGCCGCTCGGCAAAACTTCGCGGGAGGAAGCCCGGGGGATTTTTGCAGAGCAGATTGCCGCCCTTGTAGAAGGCGGAGTTGACCTGCTGATACTCGAGACCTTCGGCTACATGGATGAACTTCACCAGGCGATCCTGGCGGCGCGGGAGATCAATCCGAAGATCCCAGTGGTGGCGCAGGTCACGATTGACGACGATGGCAATTGCCTGGACGGTTCCAGTCCGGAGACGTTTGGAACGCGGTTGACCGAGTGGGGAGTTGACGTGGTGGGGTGCAACTGTAGTGTGGGGCCGGTCGCCATGTTGAGCGCCATCGAGCGGGTGCGGCGGGTGACGGATCGTCCTCTTGCCGCACAACCAAACGCCGGCATGCCGCGAAATGTGGAAGGCCGAAATATTTACCTGGCATCGCCTGAGTACATGGCTAGCTACGCGCGCAAGTTTGTCGCGGCCGGCGTAAAGCTGGTGGGTGGCTGCTGCGGAACCACTCCTGACCACACCCGCACTATGAAATCAAACCTGCGAGCAGGCGAAGCGCGCAGCCGTACCAGCACGTTTCCGGTGAGCAGCGCACCGCCATCGCCTTCGGAGATGGAAGTGGCGCCACTGGAAAAGCGTTCCCGTATGGGAGCGAAGATCGCGCGTGGCGAGTTTGTGACCATGGTGGAAGTGGTGCCTCCCAAGGGCACTGATGTGAACAAGGAACTTGAAGGCGCTCGCTTTCTGAAATCCGTGGGGGTGGACGCGATCAACATTCCTGATAGCCCGCGAGCGTCGGCTCGGATGAGCAATCAGGCGCTTTCGATTCTTACTCAGCAGCAGGTCGGGATCGAGGCAGTGCTGCACTATACCTGCCGCGACCGTAATGTGCTCAGCATTCAGTCTGATTTGCTGGGGGCGGCGGCGATTGGGATCCGCAACTTGATTTGCATTACCGGCGATCCTCCGAAACTTGGCAATTACCCCGACGCAACAGCAGTGTTCGATGTGGATGCGATCGGATTGATCAATATTGTCCATAATCTAAATCGCGGACTGGACATTGGCGGTAATCCGATTGGCAGCGGGACGTCGTTCGTAATCGGGGTCGGGGCGAACCCAGGAATTTCGAATCTCGACGAAGAGATTCGCCGCTTCGAGTACAAGGTGGAAGCTGGTGGAGAGTACGCCGTCACGCAGCCGGTTTTCGACGTGGCACTGCTGGAGAACTTCTTGCGGCGCATCGAGCATTGCCACATCCCAGTGATCGCCGGCATTTGGCCGCTAGTGAGCGTGCGCAACGCCGAGTTTATGAAGAACGAATTACGCGTGTCGGTCCCAGATTCAATATTTACCCGCATGGCTGCCGCCCCTAATGCCGAGGCGGCTCGGGCGGAAGGCGTACAGATTGCCCGGGAGATGCTGCTGGCCATCCGCGACTTGGTACAGGGCGCTCAGATCAGCGCGCCATTTGGTAAATACAGCGCTGCCGTGGATGTGCTGGAAGCATTAGGTACGTCTCGATCTACGACTGCGGTATAGGGGTCCCCCATTGATTCAGCAACCCCAAACTGGGAGTAAGAATCAGCCGAAAAGAAGAAAATTCTTGCGCAACAACTGCAGTGAAGTGCATTAAAATATCCCCTGGAGCATTCCTTGCCGAAGTTTGAAGAGTGCCTGCAACGGTTGGAAAAAATAGTGGGTGAGCTGGAAAAGGGCGATATTCCGCTAGAGAAGTCGCTTGCGCTTTTTGAAGAAGGAATGCAACTTTCGACCACCTGCCGCAAGGAGCTGGAACAGGCGGAAGGTAAAGTCGAGATCCTGTTAAAGCAAAACGGAAAATTACAGGCCGAACCCTTCGAGCCCGCAATAGAGAAAGCGGAGACGAGAAAGTAAGAAGCCGCCCTCAGGGGGATCTATGCAGCCTTTAAATGTAGTAGTTCTGCAGAGCGATCCGCGGACCACCGAGCAACTGCTGGCGACGTTGGAGAAGCAGTTCAATTCCATCCATGCCGTCCGCGCTCCCGAAGAGCTCTGGCAAGCGATTCCGAAGTACCGGGCGCAGGTGATCATTCTGGACATGGAAGCATCTTCCCTGGCGGCAGTGACCAGACTGCGGCGGGAGTTTCCACAGCTAAGCCTGGTTTGTACCCACCGGCTGGCAGATGAGGACATGTGGACGGAGATCATAGCTGCAGGGGGGAACGACCTTTGCGGTTCAGGCGACACTCAAGGAATTGTAAGCGCTGTGCTTCGTAGCACGGGGGCGGCGACCCACTCAGCCGCGGCGTGAAATGTTTTGCAGTTAGCGCGCAATTCCCCGCTCACTTTTCTCGTGCAAATTATCTGTGGGTGGCCGTTCCTCGTTTGTTGGCTTTGGCTTAGGGCTCAGGTGAGCCTGGGCAAAGCTGGCAGCAGATGTGCAATACTGGAATACAGCCAGCAGACGGGCTTTCCCGGCTGATTTGACGGCCGCGACACACACCTTGAAATATCGCTAGGAATTGAGACCACAAATGAAACGGAAAAAGGGTTTTTCCTTAATTGAGCTGCTAATTGTAGTAGCTATCATATTGATCATCGCTGCTATTGCCATTCCCAACCTGCTGCGGGCAAAAATTTCGGCTGACGAAGCCTCGGCAGTCGCCTCTATCAAAGCCATCAACACAGCTGAACTCTCCTACCAGACGGCATATCCGACAACCGGTTATGCGCCAAATTTGAGCAGCCTGGGAGGAGCGAATCCGTGTAATCCATCGCCCGCCAGCGCCTGCCTGATTGACAACACCCTGGCGATCGGCATGAAGAGTGGATATAACTTTGCCGCGGTGGGAGGAAATCCGGTAAACGGCGTCAATACGACCTACGTCGCCGGGGCTGCGCCTACCAGCTACAACCAGTCCGGAGTGCGCCAGTTCTGCTCCAGCGAGGACAACGTGATCCGCTGGGATGCGAATACCGGCAAGAGCACTTCTCCGCCGAGCGCGGCGCAGTGCCAAGGATTTACCTCACTGCAATAGCGATCTTGAGATGTGGGGGCGCGGCTGAAACCGCGCCCTTTCTTTTTGCCCGTAGTCGGGCACGAAATCTACTTCATACCGCAGACTCAAGTAAATTGGGCGCGGCGGTGCCCTCGATTGTGCGCGATTTCAGCTGGTCGAAAGTGCACTGGCGCGGTTTCTTGTCCGGACGCCAACGTAAAAACTTGGTGCCATGCCGGAAGCGTCCGCCGGAGAAGTGGTCGTACTGAACTTCGCAAACCAATTTAGGCTGGAGAGGCTGCCATTCGGTAGAGCGTTTGGTGCTCCAGCGGCTTGGGCCTCCAGGAGCCCGACCGGTAAACCCGGGCGGGCCGATAAGCGGCTCGAGGATTCCTTTTAATTTTTTGCGCTGTTCTTTATTGAAGCTGGAAGTAAACCCCACGTGATCAAGTAATTTCTGGTCGTTGTACAGGCCGAGCAGCAGCGAACCCACTCCGCCTCCCTTTTCCGCGTATCGAAAACCGCCGACCACACAGTCAGCGGTGCGAATACGCTTGATCTTGACCATCGAAGTGCGTTCACCGGAGCGGTAAGGCTGATCGAGCTGCTTGGCAACGATGCCGTCCAGGCCCGTAGCTGCGAGTTGATCCATCCATGTTTCAGCTTTTTGGCGCTTGGGGGTGGCGGGAGAAAGTTGAATTAACTTTTTCAGCTTCTTGAATGAGTGGTCGCCTTCGAGTTGATGGAAGAAATCCTCCAGCCTGGGTCGGCGATCAGCCAACGGAAGCTCGACCAGCGACTTTCCCTTCCTGTCCACCAGGAGATCAAAGCACATTAGGGTTACAGGAGTTTCGGCGGCCAGCTTGCGGATGCGGGACTCAGCCGGATGAATGCGCATGAGCAGCTCGTCGAAGGACAGGTGTCCGTCCGAAAAAATGACAATCTCGCCATCGAATACGAATCTTGGTGCGGGCAGTTGGCTGAGCGCAGCAACCAGTTCGGGAAAGTAGCGGCCGAGCGGCTGCCCGGCTTTGGACTGCAGCAGAACCTGATCTGCGCTGCGGAATGCGAGGCAGCGGAAGCCGTCCCACTTGGGCTCATAGAGCCAGCCGGGACCAGAGGGGATTTCAGAGACGGATTTGGCCTCCATGGGCGGATAAGGAGGTTTGATTGGAAGGTCGATATCTGGGAAATCGGCTTCCAGAGCTTCTTCTGGAAGAGCGCCGGCACCGATCCGGTCGCGGCTTTTGTGGTTTGTGAGTTTCTTTCGGGGCATATTCATTGGATGTAGAAGGTGAGTTCGGCAGATACCTCAGCGGCTAAAGCCGCCTTCATTAAGTGGCTTGTCTGCAGGGCTAAAGCCCTGCTGCACCCAGAGCAAAGTCAGCTTGTCGGTGTGAGGGGTAAAGACTTGCTGCAATCCTATCGGATCGGACTTGAGAATGGCATTTTTCGTTCTCGGGCTTCATCTCCTATACTCGGATGCTCATGCTCCAGCAGACACTTGAAAAGGGACGCCGTCTGGCGGATGCGGCGCTTGAACGCCTGCTGCCGCCAGCAACACAGTATCCACCATCTATCCATGAGGCGATGCGTCACAGCGTGATGGCGGGGGGCAAGCGACTACGCCCCATCTTGTGCATGGAAGCGGCGCGGATGATCGGTGAAAGAAATAGCGGCAGCAAGTTGCCTGATGGCGTGGACGAGCTTGGGGCCGCGCTGGAGATGCTACACACCTACTCACTGATCCACGACGACCTCCCGGCACTCGACAACGATGACCTGCGGCGAGGGCGCCCGACATCGCATAAAGTTTTCGGCGAGGCCACGGCGATTCTGGCCGGCGATGCGCTGCAGACATATGCCTATGAGGTGTTGGCACGGCTGCGTTGTCCCGCGGAGCGGAGAGTGCAGATCATTGAGGAGGTGGCGCATGCTACGGGGACGGTGGACGGCATGATTGGCGGCCAGGTAATGGACCTCGAGGCCCAGCACACCCGGCCTGACGCGAAGACACTGGAGTACATTCATCGCTCAAAGACCGCGGCGCTGATTACCGCCTCTGTCGTGACTGGCGGTCTTTATGCTGGAGCCAACAAGAATAGCGTAGGGCAGTTGCGGGCGTTTGGGCGTGCGATTGGCCTGGCATTCCAAATTGTGGACGACATTCTGGACGTGACCCAGTCATCGGAGCAATTAGGTAAAACCGCCGGTAAAGACACGGCCACAGAAAAGGCCACGTATCCGGCCCTGTTCGGAGTTGAGGAGTCGCAGCGGCGCGCGGATGAGTTGGTGCAGTCGGGTTGCGCCGCGCTGGACAGCTTCGGCGAACCGGCGAAGACGTTGAAGGGGTTGGCGAAGTTTTTGGTGGAAAGGAAGAAATGACCGCGCCTTCGCTCGACGTTCTCGCCATTGCGGCGCACCGCGACGACGTGGAACAGACTTGTGGGGGCACGCTGCTGAAGATGGCACAGCTTGGACATCGCACGGGAATTCTTGATCTGACACGTGGCGAGATGGGAACACGGGGAACGGCCGAAGATCGGGCGCAGGAAGCGCAACAGGCAGCCAGAGTTTTGCAGGTTGCGTGGCGAGAGGCGCTGGACATTCCCGATGGGCGGGTAGAGAACACTTGGGACAATCGGCTGAAAGTTGCGCGAGTGGTAAGGCAGCAGCGCCCGCGGGTCGTGGTCCTGCCCTATTGGAAAGGGCGGCATCCGGACCACTACATTTGTTCGGTGCTGGGATATGAAGCTTGCTTCCTGGCGGGGCTGGGGAAGTTGGAGCTGGGAGCGGCGCCACATCGTCCGTTCAAGATCGTGTACGCAACGCTCTATTACGACATTCGACCGAGCTTTGTGGTGGACATCACCGAGCAGTTTGAGGCACGGCTGCAATCAATTTATGCGTATAAGTCGCAGTTTTCCGATCAGGCGGCAGGGGCGGGCGACTTCCCTGCCCATGCCGACATCCGGGAACGAGTGGCAGCTATGGCCCGATACTACGGCATGTTTGCTGGTGTGAAGTACGCTGAGCCGTTTCTGCAGAAGGAAGTGGGCTTGGTGGAGGATTTGACGGCGGTGCCGGTGAAGTCAATATGAACGCAAGTTAAACCTAGGTCCCTCGCGCCATTCCGAACGAAGCGATGGCCACGCAACCATCTTTGCAGACGAGCTTAGGATTCCTCGGGGCTAAAGCCCGCTCGGAATGAATTCGGCCGCGCTTTGCTCGGGTCGGCGCTCTCTTGTAACTACAGAACCGCAGCTATGCCTTCAGCGCTACAGCTACGCCGTCGCGAAGAGGAATAATGGTGGTGAAAAATTCTGGTGAGCTGTATAAGAGCCGATTAAATTCCAGAATCGCTTTGGTAGGCGCATCGGCCCGGCCCTCGGGCTGGGCAACCTTGCCGCTCCACAGCACGTTATCCGCAACAAAAAGACCGCCCTTGCGGACGCGAGGCGCGGCTACACGAAAGGCGCGTGGATAGTCGTCTTTATCTATGTCGTTAAAGACGATGTCGAACGCTTCCTTCTGCTCGGAGAGAATTTCGATCGCGTCTCCGACCTTGATGGTCACGCGGTCGAGCACTCCTGCGCGTTCCAGGTTGCGGCGGGCGAGATCGGCATTCTTCTGGCTGCCATCGGTGTAGATCACGCGACCGCCCTCTCCGACCGCGCGCGCCCACCAAACTGTGGAGTAGCCGATGGCTGAACCCATCTCAAAGACGGTGCGAGCGTTGATCATTTTTCCAAGCTGATAGAGCAGACGACCGACGGCGGGACCGACGATAGGAACACTGCGCGCTGCGGCATCGGCTTCCATGTCGCGCAACGCAGGGTCGCGCTCAGGAAGGATTGAATAAAGGTAATCCTCGACAGCGCCGTGGGTGATGCCACCCATACGCCAGTAGGCGCGCACTTCCGCTTCGCTTGGCATTTAGCAGTCCTTTGCTAAGTTAGGGTTTGCCCAGGTTGCATTTCAATTATTTCGACATCTTTGGCCAGCCGCCTGAGTTCGCTCGGCTTTCCGGTAAGCGGCGGGAAGGTACCAAAGTGCATGGGGACAACAAATTTTGGCTGGAGCAGTTTGCAGGCGTAGGCAGCCTCGCGCGGTGACATGGTGTAGAGATCGCCGATGGGCAGCATGACAATGTCGGGGGCATAGAGTTCGCGGATGATCTGCATATCACCGAAGACGTTGGTATCGCCAGCGTGGTAGATCTTGATTCCGTTCTTAAATTCGATCACGTAGCCACAAGGCTCGCCGCCATAAATGATCTGGTCGCCATCGAGAATGCCGCAGGAGTGGTCAGCGTGAACCATGGTGACGCGAATGTCGTCCACCGCCTGGCTTCCGCCTTTGTTCATAGGAGAAATCATCTTGGCGCCTTTTTTCTCCAGCCAGTTGCATAGCTCGAAGATGCCCACCACGGTGGGATTATGGCGCTTGCAAATCTGTACCGCGTCACCGATGTGGTCGAAATGACCGTGAGTACAGAGCATGACGTCGAGCTTCTTGATGGTCTTCTCTTTTTCCGGGCACATGGGATTGCCCATGACCCAAGGGTCAATAAGTAGAGTCTTGCCGCCGGGAGTTTCAATGCGAAAAGTAGAATGCCCCAGCCACGTCAGCTTCACGCCATTCAGTTCCATTTCTCTCCTCTTGGTAATGGTAGTTACTTTTCGGTCTGCCTCTTTTGCGATTGGTCCCATCCGCGATAACCGCCCGCCAGGGAGAGAACGTTCTTGAAGCCCATCTTTTTGAGGTTCCAGGCGGCCAGAGCGGACCGGCTGCCACCACCGCAGTAGAGCACGATTTTTCTGTTCTTGTCGGTAGTTACCTGATCAATGCTGTACTCCAACACACCGCGGGAGATATTGGTTGCACCGGGAATTGTGCCCTTGGCCGCATCATCTTTTTCGCGTACGTCAATAAGAGCAAAATCCTCACCCGCCTGTTGCATAGCCTGTAGATCGGCCGCGGTGATCTCGCAGATATGACTCTTGGCTTCTTGAACCAGTTGCTGAAATTCAGGCAGTGGCATGGCAGAGATCGAAGAAATTCACGAAGCAAGCATTCTATCGTTTATGCTATGCGCGTGTCAGAGCTCAAGGTCCTTCTCAGTCGGGAGCAGATCGCGCGTAGAGTGGCCGAGCTGGCGGCGCAGATTACCGCGGACTACGCCGGGCAGTCGGTCATTTTTATCGGGGTACTTAAAGGAGCGGCAATTTTTCTGAGCGATCTGGCCCGGCAGGTGCAGCTCGATGCCAGTTTCGACTTTATCGGGGTGAGCAGTTACGGCGATCAAAAGGGGCGACCGGGAGAGGGCAATCCAAGGGAGAGGTCGCGGACTTGGGATTCCAGCGGAGAAGTGCGCCTAACCAAAGATGTGGAGCACTCAATGGGCGGCAAAAACGTGCTGCTGGTGGAAGACATTCTGGACACAGGACTGACGCTTACGTATATCAAAAACATGCTGGCGGCACACCAGCCGAAGTCGCTAAGGATGGTGACGTTGTTGGACAAGCCGTCGCGGCGAATTAAGCCCTTGCAAGCCGACTATGTGGGCTTCACGATTCCTGACCAGTTTGTGGTGGGCTATGGGATGGACTTTGCCGAACGATATCGCAACCTGCCAGATATTTGCGTTATGGGTGAGGGGGCATCGTAGCGGGTCCGGGTTGCGGCCAAACTGTTAGAATTCTTTTTATGTCACAGACTTCGCTGGTCACTCCGCCGGCTCAAACGACATTCAAGGATTGGCAATCGGCAGCCCGGCTTATTGATCACAGCTTACTGCGGCCCGATACGACGCGACAAGAGATCGTGAAGCTGTGCAAGGAAGCGCAGCGTTACCGGTTTGCAACCGTTTGCGTGCAGCAGTGTTGGGTGGCGCAGGCAGTTTCAGAACTGAACGGCAGCGGAATCAAAGTGGATGTACCCATCGGTTTCCCACAGGGCGCCATGCTGACCACGGTGAAGCGTTTTGAGGCTGCCGAGGTATTGAAGCTGGGCGCGGGCGAAATTGACATGGTGCTCAACATCGGCGCGCTTAAATCTGGAGAGAGCAAATTTGTGGAGAACGACATCCGCGCGGTGGCTGAACGAGCACACGACGGCAACGCTATACTTAAAGTAATACTTGAAATGACGCTTCTCACCCCAGACGAGAAGCGGCTGGCCTGCGAGTTGTCACTGGCTGCTGGCGCAGATTTTGTAAAGACGTCTACCGGGCTGGTGGGCGGCGCGACGGAAGAGGATGTTCGTCTGATGCGTTCGGTGGTCGGAGAGCGCGCCGGAATAAAAGCTTCTGGCGGAGTTCGCAACGCCGCCGATATGGCGAAGATGGTCGCTGCCGGCGCCACCCGTATTGGAACCAGCTCAGGGGTCAGCATCGTGCGCGAGCTCGGCGCTCCCGAATAATTTCCCCTCTCCTAACTTGTCTCTTCACAGGCGAGCCACATCTGTAGGCGCTTCGCGGGACCCCGTCAGTCGGCTGGTATCATAAGCACAGTGGAAAGTGCTGAGGCCCAACTCGCTCCGGTACCGGTCGTCGAGCCGTTACTGCTCGAAGTAGCGGACGTGGTCAATACCACACTTGACCTGGATACTACGCTCCAGCGCGTGGCGGAATTAGTGCGCCGGGTAATTGATTACGAGATTTTTGCGATCCTGCTCCTGAACGAGAAAACCCAAGAGCTGCGCGCCCGCTTCCAGATTGGCTATCCCAAGGAAATTGCAGAGCAGATGCGGGTGAAAATGGGTGAAGGGGTCACCGGCCAGGCGGCGCAGCGGCGTGAAGCCGTGCTGGTGGGGAATGTTCTGGAGGACCAGCACTACATTAGCGCCATTCCGCTCGTGCGCTCGGAACTTGCCGTGCCGCTGATCGTTAAGGACAAGGTCATTGGCGTGATTGATCTGGAAGCGCCGCAACGCAATTACTTCACCGAAGAACATAAACGTTTACTGACCCTGATCGCATCGCGTATAGCAATCGGGATCGAGAATGCTCGTTTGTACACTCGCACCAACCGCCAGGCGCGAACGTTGCTAGTGCTGAATGAGATCAGCCGCGAGCTGACATCAATCCTCAACCTCGACCAGTTATTGAAGCGCATCGGGGAACTTCTGAGCCGGCTGATCGACTATCAGATGTTCAGCGTTTTGCTGCTGGACTCCACCGAGAGCATCCTGCAACACCGGTTCTCACTGAGGTTTAAGACGAATGTGCATCTGAAGCAGGACATCCCTCTCGATCGGGGACTGGTGGGGTACGCGGCGCGCCATCGTACCGGGGTGCTGGTTCCGGACGTCAAGAAAGATCCTCGATATATCGAACTGAATCCGGAGACCAGGTCGGAGCTTTGTGTTCCGTTGATCTATAAGGACAAAGTGATTGGTGTGCTTGATCTCGAACACACCCGCGTGGGCTACTTCACCGAAGACCATATGCGTACGCTGACAACGCTGGCGGCGCAGGTGGCGATTGCGATTGAAAATGCACGGCTGTATGAGGAGATTGCGCGGCAGGAAAGACGGCTGGAACGCGACCTTGCACTGGCGCACGCGCTGCAACTGAGGCTGCTTCCACAGACGTTGCCGAGGCTGAACAATTTGGAAGTGGCGGCGCGGTTTGTGCCAGCACGGGCGATCGGCGGCGATCTGTACGATTTTCTTTCATATTCACTTTCACGCACCGCGATTGTGGTAGGCGACGTGAGCGGCAAAGGAGCCCCGGCTGCCATCTATGCCGCACTAGTCAGCGGGATTTTGCGGTCACATTGTGCGGCGGAACCTTCGCCGGCCGAGATGCTTTCCGCGGTAAACCTGTCCTTGGGTGAGCGGCCGATAGAGGCGCAGTTCGTTTCCATCATTTATGCCTTGTGGGACGATGTGCAACGCAACCTGCAAATCGCAAGTTCTGGATTGCCGCGTCCCATTTACTGCCACGACGGGAAACTGGAGCGAGTGGAGGCTACGGGGCTGCCGCTGGGACTCTTTGCGGAGGCGGATTTCGAGGAGCTGAGCTTCAATCCGCGTCCGGGCGATCTGTTCGTGCTATTTAGCGATGGGATACTCGATGCTCGCAACCGTGACGGCGAGCTTTTTGGCCGGGAGCGCCTGGAAAAAGTTGTCTCCAAAGTGGCTAGCGGATCCGCGCAGGAAGTTGTGGACGCAATCTTTTCGGCGATGGGAGAACACGCAGCTGGGGTTGAAGCCTTCGATGACGCTACCGTTGTGGCGCTCAAAGTTAAAAGCAAAACGGCAAAAACAAAGTGAGCCGGCGAAAGGACGCTGCTAAGGGGAGCTCGGCTCGCCAGCGTGCGGACGCCGAATGCGTCCGGCCACCAGCATTCTGCTATAAACCTGAAAGGTCCTCTCAACCATCCAGCGCAGAACCGCACCGTGCAGTTTTGCACTGCGAGGCTGTATCGCTGTCCCGGCTGGCGGACAAGTTCGGCACTCCTCTTTACGTTTATTCCGGCAGCATGATTCGCGAGCGGTACCGCACTTTTGATCGGGTGTTTAAGACTCCGCATACCGTCTGCTATTCAGTAAAGGCGAACTCCAACCTGGGGATCCTGCGGCTGCTGTCTTCGCTGGGCTGCGGCTTCGATGTGATCTCAGGCGGCGAACTGGAGCGGGTATTGAAAGTGAGCCGTAAAGCGGCGCGAAACGTCGTTTTCTCTGGAGTGGGCAAGCAGGTTGACGAACTGGACCGCGCCCTGCGAGCCGACATCCTGCTCTTCAATGTGGAAAGCGAGGCGGAACTCGAGCTGCTCGCGGCACGCGCCGAACGCTTAAAAAAGCTTGCCCGGGTGGCGCTGCGAGTGAACCCGGACGTGCCGGCAGAAACGCATCCCTATATTTCAACCGGACTGCAGCAGCATAAATTTGGAATTCCGATTGGTGAAGCGCGCCGCCTCTATGCGCGCGCTGCCGACAGTCTCTTCCTGGAGGTTGCTGGCGTCAGCGTGCACATCGGTTCGCAGATCACCTCGATAGACCCGTTTGCGGCAGCGATGGAGAGGGTGGCAGAGCTGGTTCGTCAATTGCGGAATGATGGGCACACGATCCAGTACGTGGATGCAGGCGGAGGTCTGGGAATCGCGTATGAAAAGCCGCAGCCCAACAGCTTCTCGGAATACGCCAGCCAATATGCGGAAGCCGTAAGCCAGCCGCTACGCGGGTTGAAAGTTCATGTGTTACTTGAACCTGGGCGCGCGATTGTTGGACCGGCAGGTGTACTGCTAACCCGTGTTTTGTACAGGAAAAGTAACGCCAGCAAGTCTTTCGTAGTAGTAGACGCGGCGATGAACGATTTGCTGCGGCCAGCGCTGTACAGCGCATTTCACGAAATTGTGCCAATACAGAGCAGAGCGGCGAAGCAGGAATTGGTGGATGTGGTGGGGCCGGTGTGCGAGACGGGAGACTTCCTGGCGCGAGACCGCAATTTACCAGCCGTGAAAGAGGGCGAATTATTGGCAATCCTGGATGTGGGAGCATATGGAATGGTGTTAGCGTCGAATTACAACACGCGGCCACGTCCGGCAGAGATATTAGTGGAAGGAAGTAAGGCGCGGATGATCCGCAAGCGTGAGACAGTGGCGGAATTGATGCGGGGGGAGAAATAGGGGGGTTATTTGAGTCGGATCTGCACAGGCGAGGGCGCCTGTGCCCACGTGGGTGTGCCGACTTGATCGGCGAACCTTACCCGGAAGCCGAGACAAAGAACACACACAGGCGAGGGCGCCTGTGCCCACGTGGGTGTGCCGACTTGATCGGCGAACCTTACCCGAAAGCCGAGACAAAGAACACACACAGGCGAGGGCGCCTGTGCCCACGTGGGTGTGCCGACTTGATCGGCGAAGTATGCCCGGAAGGCGAGGCGGTGGCAGAGATCCAGTGTTCGATTAATACATCAGGGAGCTGTCTTCTCTTTTTGCCATACCACTTTGCCGCCGAGAATTGTGGTATCGACCTGCACGTCGCGAATGGTTTTGGGCTCAATGGTGAAAATATCGTCGCTGAGGATAACCATGTCAGCGAGCTTTCCGGGAGTGATTGAGCCTTTTTCTCTCTCCTGAAATTCGGCATAGGCCGAACCCATGGTGTAGGCCTCAACCGCTTCAGCCACGGTCAGCTTTTGCTCCGGAATCCAGCCGTTGGGATTTTTACCATCGAGGGTGGCGCGGGTCACGGCTGCGTAGATGGTGAGCAGCGGGTTTAGGGGAGCGACGTTCCAGTCAGTGCCGAGGGCAAGGCGGACTCTGTGGTCGAGGAAAGTCCGGAACGCGTACGTAGTCTTGATGCGCTCCGGACCAATGCGTTTTTCTGCCCAGCGGCCATCATCAATCGCGTGGTAAGGCTGCACCGAAGCGATGACGTCGAGGCGCGCAAAACGATCGAAATCCTTCGGGGACATATGCTGGGCGTGCTCGATACGCATTCGGCGGTCACTTGGGCCGTTGGCTTTGACGACTTTTTCGAAAAGATCCAGAATCAGGGAAATGCCTTGATCGCCGATAGCGTGAATGCAGAGCTGCAAGCCGGATTTATCGGCACCGATCATGCGGTCTCGCATTTTAGAGACCGGCTGCATTTCGTCGGTCAGCAGACCACGTGTATTGGGTGCGTCGCTGTAGGGTTGGAAAAAGTAGGCAGTGGTTGAACCGAGAGAACCGTCGGCATATCCCTTCACCGCCCCGATGCGCAGCAGCGGAGACCCGAAGCCGTGACGCGCTCCAATTTTCGCCTGGCTTTGCCAAGTTTCGATCAGCGGAGCGACGTACAGACGTGAGGTGAGGCCGCCCTCTTCTTCGAGTTTTTTATAGACGCGAATGTTAGCGGCGAGGTCATCTCCGGGATAGCCCATTTCCTGGAGGCTGGTGACGCCCAAACTACGGGCGTGTTCCAGAGCGCGCTGTGCCGCGCGCATGCGCTGATCGTGGGTCAGGGGCGGAATTGCCCGGTCGAGCAACTGCAGGGCCGCATCTTTCAGAATGCCGTTGGGATTTCCATGCGCGTCGCGTCCGATGGCGCCGCCTGGCGGGTCGGGGGTTCCGGCAGTGATGCCAGCAAGTTTCAAGGCAAGAGAATTCGCCAGGTACATGTGGCCGTCATAACGGTTTATTGCGACAGGATTGTCCGGTGTACTCGGGTCAATTAAGTCTTTGGTGGGCAGGGTCGCGGGATTCCAATTTTGTTCATCCCAGGTGCCGCCGGTGATCCATTCACCTTTGGGCCGAGAGCGCGCAAAGGTCGCGAGGCGCTGCACAAGCTCCTGCGGAGAGGAGGCATCCTTCAAATGCACACTCGCCAAGGCTTGACCGGCAGAAACGAAATGAACGTGGGCGTCGTTGAAACCGGGCAGGACCAACTTACCGCCCGCGTCAATCACGTTGGTTGACGAGCCGCGCCAGGCGTCAATCTCAGAGCTGGCGCCGACGGCGACGATGCGGCCGTTGAGCACGGCGACGGCTTCGGCGGAGGTGCGCTCTTTGTCTACGGTGTAAATATTGGCGTTGGTGATGATGAGGTCGGCGGCGGGACGATTTTGGGCGAATACCGCACCTGAGGCAAAAATCAAAAAAAAGAAGATTGCGCCAGAAACCTTCACCGTTGTCCCCATTTCAGTTTGGCGCGCAGCACGTCGAAGAAGGACTTTTCCATGCGCAGCAATTGCACCTTGTGTTCGGATTTTCGGCAGCTGACGCGGTCGCCATCTTTTAGCGGCATGCCCTCTTGCCCATCAACACTGAGGTAGGCGTCCTCTTCGTCGGTAACCAGAATTAAAATTTCAGAGGTGTCGCGCACTACTAAAGGGCGGTGAGTGAGAGCATGCGGCGACACCGGGGTGACCACGAACGCTTCCACCGAGGGAGCAAGCACGGGACCACCCGCGGCAAGGGAATAAGCGGTGGAGCCGGTGGGCGTAGCCACAATCAGCCCGTCAGCCTTGTAGTTGGAAACAAATACCTGGTCAACGTAGACATCAAAACTTCCAAGGCGGGCAATGGCGGTCTTGTTGACGACCACGTCATTGAGAGCTACGTAATCAGCGATGTATTTTTGGTTGCGCAGGAGCTGGCAATGTAACAAGGTGCGAGTTTCAGTGTGACAACACTTCTTCTCAATAGCCTCGAGCGTGGCATAGAGCTCGGGGAGCGGGACTTCAGTGAGAAATCCCAACGAGCCAAGGTTGACCCCGAGCACGGGGATTCCGGCTTTGGCCACAGAGCGCGCCGCTGCCAGCAATGTGCCGTCACCCCCAAGTACGATTACAAAGTTTGGTTTTCGGCTGGCGACCTCCGAGCGCTCGAGAGTCTCCTCGCCGGGAGCGTAGCCGGCGGTCACGGGGTCCACAACGACCTGGTAGTCGTGAGCCCGCAACCAGGCAAGCAGGTCCGGCAGAATGCGTGCCACTTCTGGCTTGGCGGGTTTCGAAAAAATCGCGACTGACTTCATTGGAGAACACTGTCCAGCATACCGGAAGCGTGATTGTACAGCCTGCAAGGTGAGTGTCACTACTGTCTGCAACGGTATTTGGGAGCGTCATGCTGGCGACGAGAGAAGGCAGTGATTGAGCGATTCAGAAAATTGCGTAAAGCAAGAATTCGCGGTTGCCTTCTGCGCCGAGGATGGGTGACTCGATAAAGTCGGTGCTCGTTGCACCCAATTCGACCACTTTTTGCCTGACTTTTTCGACGGCGGCCAACTGTGCCGCAGGATCGCGCACGATGCCTCTCTTCCCTACCTGGGTTCGACCCACTTCGAATTGCGGCTTCACAAGAACGATGATGTGCTTGTTCTGCGCTGCCTCGGTGTGTGTTCTCGAGAAAGCGGCCTGAACCACGGCGGGAAGGACCAAGGTCGCAGAAATGAAAGAGACATCCATCACCACGAGAGAGATCGGCTCGAGGACATCCTCCGCGCGGAGGTAGCGGGCGTTCGTCTTCTCCAGCAGGCGCACCCGAGGGTCCTCACGAAGACTGAGGTGGATCTGACCGTAACCGGTATCCACCGCGATCACTCTCGCTGCGCCGTGTTGCAGAAGGCAATCGGTGAAGCCACCCGTGGAAGCGCCCACATCGAGGCAGGAGAGGCCTTCAACTTTGATTCTCCAATGCTCAAGTGCCTTTTCGAGCTTGAGTCCGCCCCGGCTCACATACCGCAAATCGCTGCCCAAGAGGCGTAGTTCGGCGGCTCCGTGAATTGCAGTGCCGGGCTTCTCCACCTTTTGGCCGTTGACGAGTACGCGGCCGGCCAGCACCAGGGCTTGGGCGCGTTCACGGGAGGCGGCGAGGCCGCGATCCACGAGCAGCTTATCGAGCCGTTGTTTCACCACACTAGTATGGAGCAGGCGGTTAAATTTTCACTGGATAAGAAGAACTGTGATTATTGTTTGCATTAAACCGCACTTGGGTGTGTGCAAGTAGTAGAAGTCACATGAGTTGATGGAGTTACCAGAGTACTTACACAGTTTTCCACATAATTTTCCACAGGCGTGTTGAAAAGTCCCAAGGGCCTCCGGTCACGAGATTGCAACCGGATAGAGATCATCGCCAACAACGCGTCGCCGACCGTGCAGACAAGAATGTGCATGCTCAGTCCAGACTAAGTCCGCCATCCACAACCAAAAGTTGTCCGGTAATGAATTGCGGAGCCGTGGCAAAGAAGGCTACGGCGGCGGCGACCTCAGCCGCGGTGCCGTTGCGCTTCATGGGAGTATGCGCGGCGGTTTTTCGAAAGAAAGCTGCGCTCTTGGGTTCGTGCATGTCAATCATGCCGGGCGCTACGCAATTCACCGCGATGTCGGGCGCGAGCGCCTTGGCCATTACCTGGGTGAGCATCGTAAGGGCTGCTTTCGATGAGCAATAGTGTGCATGTGTGGCCCAGGGACGGATTCCGCCCAGCGAACCGAGATTGATAATTCGTCCTTTACGTTTGCGCAGCGCGGGCAAGGCGGCTTGGGAGACCAGAAATGGGCCACGCACATTGGTGGCGAAGACCGCATCCCATTGCTGGGGCGTGATGTCTTCGAAATTTACGGTTTCGTAGATCGCGGCGTTGTTGACCAGAATATCCAGGCCGCCGAACTCTTTCACCACCTGTTTGATGGTGGCTTGGACGTCCTTTGGGTCGGTGACATCGCAGCAGAGAGCAAGAGAACGCACACCGAGGTGTTGAATTTCGGCGAAAGTGTCTTGCGCCTCGCGGGAAGAGGTGAGATAGGTTATGGCAACATCGGCGCCCCGTGAAGCCAGGGTGAGGGCAATTTCGCGTCCAATGCGGCGCGCGGCTCCGGTGACCAGCGCCACCTTGCCATGCAAATCCCCATCAGGGGCGCGCTTGTCTTTGGAAACGGCCATGAACAGGGATTGTACTCTGGGCCTGATTCTTCGAGGTGCCGCCGTCGTCATCCCACTGATCACTTTCAAGCGATCCGTTACTCAGTTACTTTTCGCAATATGGGAATGAAGATTTATCGCGTCGTGCGCTGGATGATGTTGGCGGGGCTGATAATTTCTATCGTTCTCATGCTTAAGAGTCCGGCACCCATTGCACCACAAGTGGATCCCGCCACGGCCAAGCTGAATGCGGACTCGTTCCAAGAAAAGCTCGGTGAGCTGCAGAGCGCACAAGAGAGCGGTGCAACCGGGACCGAGGTGCACTTCACTGCTCCGGAAGTGAACGCCGCATTAGTGACGGGCAATTCGGCGCAAGAAGCAGGCACGCCGGCCGGGGCCAATGCACCAGCCGACGCACCGGCCACAGTGAAGAGCGCGCAAGTGACCTTCGACGGCGATCAAGTCAAAGGACAATTTCTGACGGTAGTTTACGGACGAGAAGTGTATGTCACCATAGCCGGACGCCTGGGCAGCAAGGATGGATACGTCACCTTCGCGCCGACTGCGTTCAAGATCGGTGACCTGAGTGTGCCGGTAGGGATGGTTGATCCGGCTCTGCAAAAGAAGCTCGCTGATCCTGACCAGCATGAAAAGCTAAAGCTCCCAACTTTCGTCAAGGATTTGCGGGTGAAGCAAGGCGAGTTGGTGATGACAGAATAGGGTAGAACCTTCAGGAATGCTTCGCTTGTTTGCGCAGCAGGTGGAGCATGGACTCCAGCTTTTCGGCGAGTTCGCCCTGGGATTTTTCAATGGCAGTCTCGGCCGTCTGCTCGGTATCTTTCTGAAACTTCTCCAGGGCCTGGGCCAAGCGCTCCTTTAATAGCGGGTCGATGGTTTTTTCCAATTCAGCGAAGTGCTGGCCAAGTTCCTTGCCTTTACTGGCGGCAAGCTGCTCGATCTCGGATTGGGCCTCACGACCGCGGCGCTCAATGGGTTCCTTGGTAAGTTCGACGGCCATGTGGATACGCCCCTTGATTTCGCCGCTGGCCTCAATCAGGGAATCGTGTACGGCCTGACGGAAGCGGGCGGTCTCCTCATTGAGCCAAGCTTTGGCTTCCTCCACCTGTTTTTGGAATGCGCCGTCCCGAGCGTCAAACTGTTGCTTTTGCTGTTGAGTACTCAGCAGCAGTTGTTGCAGACCAACAGTGGCCGCGTCAGCGCGATCGACCAAGGGTGTCAACGAGCGCTCGAAGCGCGCCTTCATTTCAGCAATCTTGGAGTTAACAGCTGCGGCAGCAGCGCTCTCCAGACGCTCGTGGACGCGCTCGGTTACTTCGACGATGGCCTTTCCGATGTATTCTTCGAGCTTGCTTTCCCAACGAGCAGTAAGCTCGTGACCGTGGGCCTCGAAACGGTCAACATGGGCTGAGAGTTCTTCTGAGGCGCGTTCGGCTTTTTGGCGCTGCTGCTCGAGGTCGGATTGCAGCTTCCGGCGTATGGTGTCGCAAAGCTGATCGCCAGCCTCCCGAAGAATGCCTTCGGACGCGCGCTGTAACTCCTGGAACCGGTGCTGCAGGCTGCTGTCGAATTGCTGCTGGCTGCGGACGACCGCCTCGTCAAACTGGCGCTGACCGCGGGCCAGCGACTCGTCTACATTCTTTTGGAAGCGATCGCTGGCTTCGCTGATACGGCCGATCTCGTCTTCGGAGCGCTTATGCATGCGATCCAGGGCGGCGGTGGCGCCGTCTTGTAAACGCTCATTGGCGGCCTGGGAGAGCGCCCCGACGAGCGAAGCTACTGAATCCCGTGAGCGATTCACTTCCGCCACCTGGGCAGACAATTCAGCTGCCCGCCGCTCCAACTCGACCACTTGGGATTCCACCGAATTCTTGGCGCTCAGCAGTTCGCTGCGCTGGCTCTCGAAATGCAGACGGAGTTGCTCGCGGAGCGAGCTGGAAACATTCTCCCCGGCCTCGCGGAGCATGACATCCACCCGCTGTTTTAAATCCTCGGTTGCTTGCTCAACATCCAAGGCAGGTTGTTGACTTTGGGTGGCCTGCAATTCCTGAACGCGCGTTTGCAGGTTGATGACCGCTTGCTTCACGATAGCGATTTCCGCAGCGGCACTCTTGTGCAAGCGCTCGAGTGCGCCGGCCAATCCCTGCTCGATACGCTTATCAAACGCTTCGGGAGCGCTGATAAGCATCTCGAGTCCTTCGCGTGCCAGCTTCAACTGATTTAGTTTTGTGGTCAGGTCGCCGGCCAAATGTCCGACACGAGTTACCTCCGCATTGAGCGTCTGGCGTGCCGCTTCCAGTTGCTTTTGGTAGCCTTCAACCGTGGATTGCAGCTGTTGCTGGACTGATCCGAAGGTCTGGTTGCCAATCTCCTGCAGCTTGCTCTCAACCATCTGGGAGACTTTTTGGCTGCGTTGCTCGAGATTTGCTGTCCAGCGCTCTTCATGTTGGGCCAAGACTCCCTGGAGTTGCTCGGGAAATTCAGCGATTTCCTTTTGTACGCGGGCGATCTCCTGATCTCCGTGGTTGTGGAGGGCTTCCTGGGCGGCAACGGCAGCCTTCTCAACCTGCTGCTGCACGGTCTGGGGAAGGGATTGGACCACCGACTGCATCCACTCACGGGTTTGCTTCAGTTCCTCAAGCTGGATAAGGGCCTGTTGAACGCGGGCGACCTCTTGATCAGCCTGACCGTGGAGAGCTTCCTGGGCGGCAACGGCTGCTTTCTCAACCTGCTGCTGCACAGTTTGCGGAAGGGTTTGCATCACCGACTGCACCCACTCGCGGGTTTGCTTTAGTTCCTCAAGCTGGACAAGGGCCTGTTGAACGCGGGCGACCTCTTGATCAGCCTGACCGTGGAGAGCTTCCTGGGCGGCAACGGCTGCTTTCTCAACCTGCTGCTGCACAGTTTGCGGGAGGGTTTGCATCACCGACTGCACCCAATCGCAGGTTTGCTTCAGTTCTTCGAGCTGGGCAGAAACCAGGCCTTGCTGCTCCTTAAGCCTGGTAACCTCTTCGGGCGATAATTGAGGCAGTCCTGGCAGAGGCTCGGGAGCTTTAGGCTGATTCTGTTGAGAAGCAACGTCCTCCAACTGCCCCTGGAAGCGCCGCAATTGGTCCTCGATACGAACGACCTGCTCGTCGGTGTGGCTGCGCAGGCGTTCTTCCGCGGCGATCCCGAAGTCCCGGACTTGTTGTTCCATCGTCTTGGGGACGAGCTCAACCAAGGAGTGCATCCATTGCTGCAATTGCTTGATTTCTTCTGCCTGAGCGGCCAAAGCCTGTGTGGTGGCTGCTGAGGACGCGCTTGGCTGATCAGGTTCCAAAAGATCTGCCAGCGGCTCATCGGGATGGGCGGCCTGTTTCTGCGCCTGTTGCGCAAAGTCATCCAGTTTGGCCTGCAAGTCCTGTTGAAGTTGAGTGATGGTTTTGAGCTTAGCCTCGGAAGCGGCCATTTCCTGACGCCAGCTCTCGACTTTGACGTCCATCTCAGCTTCGAGCTGAGCGATCACCCCCTTGAGCTGCGCCTGGGCTTGTTGCCGGAGCTCCTCCCAATCACGTCCGCGTAGTTGGCGAACCGGTTCGCCAGAGGACTTCTTATCGCCTTCGAGTTTGCGACAAGCCTGCTCGAACTCCTGCAAGAGGGAGCTGGCGCGCTGCCGCATCTTCAATTCGAATTCTGTCAGAACAGGATTGGCCTCGCGATCGGAGGTAAACGCGGCGTCCGCTTGGCGCTGCGCGCCCTGAGAAAAGCCCAGACCCGGGGCGATGGCCAGTTCTGGAGCTTCAGGTTCGACGATGGTCAAGGAACCCGATAAGGCGGGTGTGCGACTGGCATTAGTCGGGCTGGTTGCTGCGGCGGCGGCGGCGAATGCGGCAGGAGCTGATTGATTCGCACCATTACCAGCCGGCGAAACTTGAAAGTCGGCGATGGCAATTTTCCAATCTTCTGGCGGATCTTTTACACCCCAAATATTGGCCGGCCGTTCCAGCTGAATGCCGAGTAGCCAGGAGCGTTCTTCGCCCAAGGGCACGACATCAGCCACATGCGCCGGCGCTTCCCCGTTTTCAGGGAGTCCGGTCAACTTGACGCGGGTGCCGCGATCGAGAGGCGTGGTCGAGATGAGGCCACAGCCGTGGGCATTTACGGAGACGGTCTCACAGGTTTCCGAAAAAGCGGCGGAATCTACCGTACTAATGCGGACAGGAATCTCCCACCGGATCCGGGTGGAACGCCGCATTATGGTGAATTCAGGCAAACCGTTTTTTTGCTTCCCTAGCGGATGTGGTTACTTTTCGACAAATTGGTGGCATGGTCGGGAGGATGGCCATCCGCAAGAGGATTGTATTTTCAATAGGAAAACGGGAGAAAGTCACTAAAGTAACTCGATGCGAAAAGCGGAAGGAATTGGCGCACTTTGGGCACCAAAGTAACTGGTAAGCGGGAATTCAAGAGCCGGCGGAGCGCAGGTGGGCTGCGCCGAAGCTTCGTCAGCGTGCGACAGCACCGCCTATGTTGAGTGCCGGGTTTGCACCTATCCGTGAAACAGCGAGACTGGTCCTGACCTGCTCCTCGATCCAGTGGTAGGTACGGGCTAACCCCTCCTCCAGCGAGACCTTCGGTTCCCAACCTAATATCTGCTGAACGCGAGTGTTATCAGAGTTGCGGCCACGCACGCCTATCGGGCCTGAGACGTGCGTCTTCTCTATTGCGACTCCAGCAATGCCTGCGATGAGGTCAGCCAGCTGATTGATGGAAACCATGCGGTCCTGCCCAAGGTTAAGCGGATACGGGTAATCGGAGCGCATTAATTTGTAGAGTCCGAGGATGCAATCGTCTACGTAGCAGAAGGATCTGGTCTGCTCACCGTCCCCCCAAATTGCAATTTCGTTCGAGCCCGACAGTTTGGCAGTGGCGATTTTCCGGCACAAAGCGGCAGGGACTTTTTCACGTCCTCCCTGCCAGGTACCTTTGGGTCCGAAAATGTTGTGGAAGCGAACGACGCGGGTTTGAAGGCCATATTCTTCGCGATAATGAGTGCAGCGGATTTCGGCAAGAAGCTTTTCCCAACCGTACGCGTCCTGCGGGGCGGCTGGATAAGCATCTTCTTCTTTCAAGCCGGCAC